>CAVIVK010000268.1:0-6523 GCA_963645975.1 Bifidobacteriaceae bacterium
CTGCGGCGCGCTCTTCTGGCCGAGCGCGGCGAGCGTGCCGTAATAAACGCCGTCAAACACGGGTTTCTCTTTCGCAAATTTGACTTCCGCCTTCGTCGGATGGACGTTCACGTCCACAAGACCGTTGGGCAGCGTGATATAAAGCACGCACCCGGGGAACTTGCCGACCATGGCGGTATTTTTGTATGCCTGCTCGAGCGCGGCCTGCAAAGCGCGCGAGCGGATGGGGCGGCCGTTGCAGAAAAAGTACTGCGCGCCGCGGTTGCCGCGGCAGTAGCCGGGCGCGGAGACGAAGCCCTTTACCGTAACGCCGTCGCTTTCGGTCGCCATCGGGAGAAGGCCTGCCGCGGCGTCGCGCCCGAGCAGCGCGTAAACGGCGCTCTTCACCGTGCCGTCGCCGGGGGAGAAAAATTCCTCCTGCCCGTCGCGCAGGCAGCGGAAGCTCACGTCCGGGCGGCCGAGCGCCGTGCGCAGCGCGCTCTGCACGCACGCCGCGCCCTCGCTCCGATCGGAGCCGAGAAACTTCTGCCGTGCGGGGGTGTTATAGAAAAGATCGCGCACGGTGATGGTCGTGCCCTCCGGGCAGCCGGTTTCCTCCATGGAGACGATCTCCCCGGCCTCTACCTCCACGCGCACGCCCATGGCCGCGCCGCGGCGGCGCGTTGTAAGTGTGATGCGCGAAACGGCGCTGATCGCCGCGAGAGCCTCGCCGCGAAAGCCGAGCGTGCCGATGGCCTCGAGCCCGCGCTCGTCGGAGAGCTTGCTCGTCGCATGGCGCAGAAAGCATACGCCCGCGTCCTCCGGCGCCATACCGACGCCGTCGTCCGTGACGCGGATATAATCGCGCCCTCCGGCGCGGAGCTCCAGCACAACGGTGCGCGCTCCGGCGTCCACCGCGTTTTCCAAAAGCTCCTTGACCGCCGAGGCGGGACGCTCGACAACTTCGCCCGCGGCAATGAGATCGGCAACGTGCGGCGAAAGGACGTGGATGACCGGCATGATGTATGTACCTCCAGAATGGGAATCGATAATATTTCATTCTGATTATAAAGCAAAGCCGTTGCGGAATCCAGAGCAAAATGTTAAAATACTCTATTATAGTGATTATTGTCTCTCCCTCAGTCAGCGGCGTTGCCGCTGACAGCTCCCTCGTCAGAGGGAGCCAATGAAAAAAGCCTCCCTCTGACGAGGGAGGTGGCAAAGCCGAAAGGCTTTGACGGAGGGAGAGAATGTCAACTCCTCCGTCATTGAAAGGAATATACGCTATGCCCTACGAGAGAACCGAGGTCTCCGCGCAGGAGATCGAGCGGCAGAAAGAGATATGCGCGCGCGTCCGCGCCGTGCTCGGCGAGAACGAGCGCTATGCCATGGTAGACACCTACGGCTGCCAGCAGAACGAGTCCGACAGCGAGGTGCTGCGCGGTTATCTCCGCAGCATGGGCTATACGATGACCGACGACGAGGATAAAGCGGACGTCATCGCCGTCAACACCTGCGCCGTGCGCGAGCACGCAACGATGCGCGTGTTCGGCAACGTCGGCGCGCTCACGCACTTAAAGCGCGTCCACCCGGAGCGCATCGTCATCCTTTGCGGCTGCATGGCGCAGAGCGAGGAGATCCGCGAGCAGGTAAAAAAGTCGTACCGCATGGTCGATCTCTGCTTCGGCCCGCACGAGCTCTGGCGCTTCCCGGAACTTTTCGAGAAAACGCTGCAGGTTCACGGCCTCTCCGGCGCAAAGGGGCGCGTGTTCGATGCCGAGAGCACCGAGTCGATCGCCGAAGGCCTCCCCCGCGAGCGGGACGGCAGCGTGAAGGCGTGGCTTTCCATCATGAACGGCTGCAACAACTTCTGCTCGTACTGCATCGTCCCGTATGTGCGCGGGCGCGAGCGCTCCCGCCGCAGCGAGGATGTTGTACGTGAGGCCGAAGCGCTCGTCGCCGCCGGATATAAGGATATTACACTCCTCGGCCAGAACGTGAACTCCTATGGCCGTGGGCTGGATGAGGACGTCGATTTCGCGGAGCTTCTGCGCAAGGTCAACGCCATTCCGGGCGATTTCCGCATCCGGTTTATGACGAGCCACCCGAAGGACGCGACCGAGCGGCTTTTTGCCGCCATGGCGGAGTGCGAAAAGTGCGCCCCGCACATCCATCTGCCCGTGCAGTCCGGGAGCGACCGGATTTTGCGCGCCATGAACCGCGGCTATACGGCGGAAAAGTATCTCGCGCAGGTCGATCTTGCGCGGAAATACATCCCCGATCTCGTCCTCACGACCGACGTGATCGTCGGCTTCCCGGGCGAGACGGAGGAGGACTTCCTCGATACGCTTGCGCTCACCGAAAAGGTGCGCTTTGGCTCGATGTTCACGTTTATTTACTCGCGCCGCCCCGGCACCCCGGCGGCAAAGATCGAAGACGCAACGCCGCGCTCCGTCATCCAGAACCGGTTTGACCGGCTGGTGGAGAGCGCCGGGCGCGTCTCCGCCGAGCTGCACCGCGCGCAGGAGGGAAAAACCTTCCGCGTGCTTATTGACGGCACGGCGAAAAACGGCGACTATACGCTCTCGGCCCGCACCGCCGGAGGGCGGCTCGTGCACCTGCGCGGGGATGAATCGCTCATCGGCACGTGGGCAAATGCCCGCATCGTTTCGAGCAACACGTTTGCGCTCTTCGGCGAGATCACGGAGTAAAGGGGAGAAAGACATTGCCCGCAGAAACCACCCCCATGAAAATGCAATATAACGCCATCAAGGCCGAGCACCCCGACTGCCTGCTCTTTTACCGGCTGGGCGATTTTTACGAGATGTTCGATGATGATGCGATCCTCGGCGCGCGCGAGCTCAATCTCGCGCTCACGACGCGCGACCGCGGCAAGCCGGAGGACGAGCGCACGCCGATGTGCGGCGTACCATACCACAGCGCGGAGCAGTACATCTCCAAGCTCATTGCCAAGGGCTACAAGGTCGCCGTGTGCGAGCAGATGGAGGATCCCAAGCTCTGCAAGGGCCTTGTCTCGCGCGATATCGTGCGCATCATCTCCCCCGGCACGATCATGGAAACCTCCATGCTGCGCGAGGGCGAGTCGAATTATCTCGGCGCCGTCATGCTGCACGGCAAGGCGGGCGGATGCGCCTTCGCGGATGTATCCACCGGCGAGGTGTGCGCGGCGTCGTTCGATTCGGACGCGGCGATGCACATCCAGAACGAAATTTCCCGCTTCCGCCCGCGCGAGTGCGTGCTCGCGCCGGAGGCAATGCTCAGCCGTGACATCCGCGATACGCTCGAAAAGCGGCTCGGCAGCCGCGTGGAGCCCGCCGCCGGGCGATTTGATCCCGAAAATGCCCGCAAGGCGATCACAAAGCAGTACGGCGAAAACGCCCCGGAGCTCGACGAGATGACGACGCTTGCGCTCGGTGCGCTGCTCGCCTATCTTACGGACGCGGCGCGCGGCGATATGTCGCAGCTGCGCGTGCCGGATATCTTCACCCGAGGCCGGTATATGGAGCTCGACGCCGCGGCGCGGCGCAATCTGGAGCTGACGGAAAACCTGCGCACCGGCGAAAAGCGCGGAAGCCTTCTCTGGGTGCTCGATAAAACCAAGACCCCGATGGGCGGGCGCATGCTCCGCAGCTGGGTGGAGCGGCCGCTGCTCTCCCCGGTAGCGATCCGGCGGCGGCTTGCCGCGGTGGAAGAGCTCTTCCGCGATAACGTCGGCCGCGCCGAGCTCATCGAAAAGCTCAAGACCGTCGGCGACATCCAGCGGCTCACCTCCCGCGCCGTATATGGCGCGGCGAACGGCCGGGATATGCTAGCGCTCGGAAACTATCTTGCCGCCGTGCCGGAAATTTTTGCGCAGCTCGGCAAGTACCAGAGTGGGATGCTCCGCTCCATTGCCGCAACGGAGCCGCTGGAAAACCTCTGCAAGCTTCTCCGCCGCGCCATCTGCGACGAACCGCCCTTCTCCGTGCGCGAGGGCGGCATCCTCCGCCCCGGCTACAGCGAGGAGGTCGACCGTCTGCGCAACATCCGCGACAACGGCGCGAAGTGCGTTGCCGAGCTCGAAGCGCGGGAAAAGGAACGCACCGGCATCAAAAAGCTCAAAGTCGGCTACAACAAGGTGTTCGGGTATTATATCGATGTGCCGAACTCCGCCGGAGCCGTGGAGCTGCCGGAGGAATACATACGCAAGCAGACGCTCGTAAACGGCGAGCGCTACTTCACGCCCGAGCTCAAAAAGCTGGAGGACGACATTTCCTCCGCCCGCGAGCGGATCGAAACGCTCGAATACGATCTCTTCCGCGACGTGCTCCGGCAGGTGGGCGATCGCGTGGATGAGCTGCAGGCGCTCTCCGCGGCGCTCGCGGAGCTCGATTCTCTCTGCTCGCTCGCGGAAGTCGCGGTGCGCAACAATTATGTCTGCCCGGAGATCGAGGTATCGCATACGCTCACGATTACTGAGGGACGCCACCCGGTCGTCGAGCAGATGCAGCGCGATACGCTTTTTGTGCCGAACGACACGCACCTGAACGACACCGACGACCGCGTCGCCATCGTGACCGGTCCGAACATGGCCGGTAAAAGCACGTACATGCGCCAGACGGCCATCATCGTGCTCATGGCGCAGATCGGCTCGTTCGTCCCGGCGCGCAGCGCAACGGTCGGTATCTGCGACCGCGTGTTCACGCGCATCGGCGCGAGCGACGACCTTGCGGGCGGCGCATCGACGTTCATGGTCGAGATGAGCGAGGTTGCCTCCATACTGAAAAATGCGACGGCCGATTCCCTGCTCATCCTCGATGAGATCGGCCGCGGCACATCGACCTACGACGGCATGGCCATCGCCCGTGCGGTGCTCGAATACTGTGCCGATCCGAAAAAACTCGGCGCGAAGACGATGTTCGCCACGCACTACCACGAGCTCTCCGTGCTCGAAGGGACGATCCCCGGCGTGCGCAATTACAACATCAGCGCCAAGCGGCAGAACGGAAAACTTCTCTTCCTGCGCAAAATTCTGCCCGGCGCGGCCGACGAGAGCTACGGTATCGAAGTCGCGAAGCTCGCCGGTGTGCCGGAGAGCGTCATCCGCGCCGCGGACGCGCATCTCAAGGAGCTGAACGCGCAGGGCGCGGCGGTAAATGTGGCGGCGCCCGTAAAGCCCGAAAGCGATCAGGTGAGTCTCGCCGATGTCGGCGCAGACGCCGTAGCCGAGCGGCTGCGCGCCATCGATCCCAACACGCTCTCGCCGCTGGAGGCGCTCCGGCTGCTGTTTGAACTCAAAAACGATCTCGGATAAAAAGGAGAAACCGTGATGAAAAAAGGCGAAAAGCTTCTTCTTGTTCTCGGCGCGCTGCTCATCGTGGCGGGCGTGTTTGTCGGCGTGACGCTCGGCTGGGACTATTCTCCCAACAACTATGCCTACAATGAAATCGAGTTTACCGCCGCCGACACAGAGACCGGCGAGTGCAGCTTCGTGAGTGTGCAGCTCAGCGATCTTGAGGTGAACATCTATTCCACGACGGACAAGACCGTCTCGATCGCCGCGCGCGGCGCGAAAACGCCGGATCGCGTGAGCGTCGTGCTCGACGGCGGCGTGCTGCGCATCACGGAGAAAAAGCTCGGTCTTTTCCAGCGCTTTGCCGCTTCGGACGACGATACAATTACTGTCCGCATCCCCGAAAAGTGGATCGGCACGGTGGACGTTTCGACCCAGTCCGGCGACGTGTATGTGAGCGGGCTGGTGAGCCCGCAGCTCACGCTCCGCGCATCGAGCGTGTCGGGCGATGTCAGCGTATCGGAACTGAAGATCGCGGAGACGCAGCTCACCACAACGAGCGGGAATATTTTTGCCAGCACGAGCCGCGGCGGCACGGTGACCGCTGCGACGACCTCGGGCTATGTGAGCACCTATGACGTGAAGGCGGAGAGCGTGAGCCTTTCGTCCGTGAGCGGAAGCCTTTCCGTGCGCAACGCGGAGCTCACCGGCACGCTGACGCTGCACTCCACGAGCGGGTACATCGACCTGGATGACGTTGCGGCGGACAGCATTGCCGCCGATACGACAAGCGGCGATCTTCGCCTGAACGAGGTCGATACGCAGAGCCTTACGTTCATCTCCACGAGCGGCGACATCTCCGGCGAGCTGCTGCACGCGGACGAGTTTGGCGGCTCGATCCGCACCACGAGCGGCAGCGTCTCCGGCATCCGCCCGAATGGCGAGGGCACGAGAACGCTCGACATCGAAACCGTTAGCGGCGACATTGAGCTTAACGATTAATCAAAGAATCATAGCGTCGATTAACAAGGGCACACACGTCGGACAGCCAGTCTTTTCGGTGCTTTTTGCTCTTTTTGTCTAGGCGGGCGACAGCCCGCCGTCACCAAAGAAGAACAAAAATCCCTCAAAAATCCAAGGCTGTCCGATGCGAAGCAGTTCTGCCGGAGCAGAAATGCTCTCAGATTAGGAAAAGTCCGCAGGGAATACTTCCTGTATTCTCAAGGGCTTTGACGCCATATGAGGGCATTT
>CAVIVK010000269.1:0-4239 GCA_963645975.1 Bifidobacteriaceae bacterium
CTCTCGACTCTGGCAAACACCTTGCTGACGTTTTCAAGCGTCAGGCAGACATCTTTCTTTTCGCTTTGCATTACTTTTCCGCTCCGTTCTGCCATCTGAGCAGATAGCGTTTGATCCGTTCGAGTCCCTTGGTAACCAGCGTGAAGATGAAGCAGATCACGAAGAGCGCCGCGAACGATTTATCGTAGCTTGCCCAGCCGGTCTGCCACGTCATATACCAGCCGAGGCCGGACTTTACACCGAGCATTTCCGCGATCATGATCGCGACACACGACGAGCTCATCGCCTGCGTGCAGCCCTGCAGAATGGATGGCATGGCGTGCGGGATCGCCACGCGGAACACAAGCTGGCGGTCGTTCGCGCCGAGCGTGCGCGCCGCTTCAAAATACTCCTTGCCCACGTTGGCAATGCCCGTGAGCGAGGCGACCGTCACAGCGAACCACGAGCCGAGCGCAATAATGAACACGGCTCCGGCG
Organism: Bifidobacteriaceae bacterium; assembly: GCA_963645975.1. GTDB lineage: Bacteria > Bacillota > Clostridia > Oscillospirales > Oscillospiraceae > Apopatocola. Next base: position 477 of record CAVIVK010000269.1, read on the forward strand.
AAAAGCGAGGACGCGACGACAAGGATGATGGGGATCCACGTAGAGGTCGGGATCGGCCCCAAAAACTTGATGATCGGGTCGAGCCAGTAGCGCGCCCGCTTGGAATAGCCGCAGGCGATGCCCGTCACGAGACCGAGCGACACGCCGATGAAGTAGCCAAGAAACAGCAGCTTGAGCGTGTTGAGCGTGCAGTCAAAGAGGAGCTTATAGTCGACGAGGAACGCGTTGATGATGTAGTTCATGCACGGCACAAACGGCTGCGTCAGCACGCCGGTCTTAAGCGTGAGATAGTCATAGAGCGTGAGGAACAGGAAGAGCGCCGAGAAGTGCGGTGCTTTATAATGCAGCGTGTCGTAAAACTGCCGCTTTCCCTTTTTCTTCTGCCACACGGCCACGATCAGACAGACAAGATAGACCGCCAGCGCCGCACCGAGCACCCAGACATAGCTCCACGGATTCCGATTGCGGCTGTTGTTCGGCACAAGGAGATATTCGAGCAGCGCGATACCGCCGCAGAGGAACGGCAATACCATAATGACTGCCTCCGCCGTTTTCTGGGCGGGCGTCTTTTCCTTTTCTTCGAGTTCACGGAGCTGGCGGCGGGTCAGCCCCGAAAGCAGCGCGAGATCGACGCTCTGTTCCTTTTTCGTTTTTGCCTCGTCAAGCATGGAACCACATTCTCTTTCTTGAATTTCAGACTTTTTTATTATAGTCGGGGTACCCATTTCGTCAAATTGGAGTTCTGAATCATAATTCGCTTTTTATCGTTTTTGTCGATTATACAATCGGATTTTTGGATTAATATCGTTATTTTCGTTGATTTCATCGGTTTCTGCGGTTTTTTCAATTATCGTGGCAAAACGTTGTGAGGCGTGCTATAGTAATCGCAAAGAAAAATGAACGGAGGGATCGTGGCATGGACTACGCCATCGGCATTGATATCGGCTCTACGTGTGCAAAAACGGCGGTGCTCGCCTCCGACGGCTCTTTCGCCCTGCTCTCGGCGCGCCCGACGGGCTGGAGCAGCGTAGACACGGCGGAGGCCATCCGTACCGAACTCGAAGCCGCATGTTTTTCGCCGGCAACGTACCCCTGCGTTGCGACAGGATACGGACGCGTCGCCGTGCCGTATGCCGCGAAAAGCGTTACGGAGATCACCTGCCACGCGCGCGGCGCGTGCTTCCTGCACAGGCGGGACGATCTTCTCGTGATCGATATCGGCGGACAGGATACAAAGGTCATCGGCGTATCCGGCGGCGCGGTGCAGGATTTTCTCATGAACGACAAGTGCTCCGCCGGAACGGGGCGCTTTCTCGAGATCATGGCAAACCGGCTCGGCATGCGTCCGGAAGAACTGTGCGCGCTCGCCGCGCACGGCGGCGGCGCCTCCATCAGCTCGATCTGCACGGTGTTTGCCGAAAGCGAGGTCGTAAGTCTCATCGGCCAGGGCGCATCACGCGAGGACATTGCCTACGCGGTCGTGGATTCCATTGCCGGGAAGGTCGCCACGCAGACGAAAAAACTCGGCGGGAGCTACGGCGCGGTGTGTCTCACCGGCGGGCTCTGCCAAACGGAATATCTGCCGGACGCCATCGCCGAAAAACTCGGCACGCCGATCCTCACGCACCCGGAGGGGCGCTTTGCCGGGGCAATCGGCGCGGCGCTCTCCGCACGCAGGCTCTCCCGATAAAACGACACTACAGAAACGAGGACATATACGATGGAGCTCTCTCTTCCCGAAACATTCGAGGCCTATTCCGAGGCACGCAAGGCGGGCTTTCTCAAGGTAAAAGCCGCCAAGGAGGGCGGACGGCACGTGGCCGGGACGTTCTGCACGTTTACCCCGCTCGAGATTCTGGACGCCGCCGGTATGATTGCGGTGAGTCTCTGCGGCATGAGCGCGGAGACGATCCCGGCAGCGGAAGTCGATCTGCCACGCAATCTCTGCCCGCTTATCAAATCGAGCTACGGCTTTTATGTGAGCGACAAATGCCCGTATACCTACTTTTCCGATCTCATCGTCGGCGAGACAACGTGCGACGGCAAGAAGAAAATGTACGAGCTGATGGCGCGTGGCAAGGAGCTCTTTCTCCTGCATCTGCCGCAGGGTATCGATCTTCCGTATGCGCGCGATATGTGGCGCGCCGAGGTGCGGCGGCTCAAGGCGTATCTCGAAGAGCGCTTTGGTTTGGAGATCACGTCCGATGCGCTGCGCGAGGCGGCGCGGCAGAGAAACGCGCTGCGCGAGGCGCGCTCCCATCTCATGGAGGTGCTGCGCGCCGATCCCGCGCCGGTTTCCGGCACGGAGCTTTATAAGGTGCTTGACGGGTTGGGGTTCGACTTTGATCTCCCCCATGCCGTGGCGCATGTGGAAGAGCTCGCCGCACAGCTGCGCGAAACGCCGCCCTCCGCCCCGGCAGGAAAGCCGCGCCTTCTCGTCACCGGCTGCCCGATCGGCGGCGTTTATCAGAAAGTACTCGGCGCAGCGGAGCGCGCGGGTGCGCAGGTCGTCTGCTTTGAAAACTGCGCGGGCATCAAGCCGGCGCGCTGCCATGTAAACGCCGAGGCAGACGATATCCTTGACGCCATTGCCGACGCCTATCTCACCATTGGCTGCGCCGTGATGACGCCGAACCGCCGCCGGTTTGAAATGATCCCCGCGCTTATTGAGGAATTCCGCGCCGACGCCGTGCTCGATATCGCCCTTTCGAGCTGCCACACCTATCTCATCGAGGGACGTTCTCTCCGCGAGCTTTGCCGCGGCATGGGCGTGCCGTATATGGCGCTCGAAACCGACTACTCCCAACTCGACGCCGGGCAGATCGACACGCGTATCGCCGCGTTTGTCGAATCGCTTTGAACATAGAAACCGCCCCGTTCATGCTTTGACGCATGAACGGGGCGGTTTGTCATTTGAAAACCTTACTGGGCAGCCAATTCCTGCCGGGTTACATCGGTGAGATTGCGCACCCAGCGCTCGCGCTTGAGCATGAAGTGCGCAATGGTGATTTTCACGAAGTCCACGGCCTTTACCATGGCGTACATGGCCACGGGGCCGATCGTCGTATAGCGTGCGACAAGGAAGATACCGGGGATGATGACAAGAAGCGTCGTCGTGCCGTCTACCCAGAGCCCCATGGCGGTATCGCCCCCGGCGCGGGACACGGCGAGCTGAACGTTGATGTATACCCATGGCGGCATGAAGAGCGACATGAGCAGCACCATCTCGCGGCAGATGCTCTGCGCGCTTTCGCTCAGGTGGCCGAACACGATGTGGATGAGCGGGATCGTGAGGAGGCCGACAAAGATCATAAAGATGCCGAACACAACCCCCGCCGTCATAAGCCAGCGCTTCTCCTGCCGGGCTCTATCCAGCTCGCCGCGGCCCAGGGTGGAGCCGAGGATCACGCCGGTCGCGGTCGTGATGCCGCTGAACGCCACAAAGAAGAGATTTGCAATGGCGAAGCTCGCCGCCATGCCGGAAACGACATCCGCGCCGCCGCGGCCATTGTAGAGCGCGGTCGTGACCGTTTCGGAAATGACCCAGAGCATTTCCGAGCCGAGCACCATCGAGCCCTTTTTGAGCATGCGGAAAAAGAGTGGGAAATCGACGCTCACAAGCTCTTTCGGTGTAGCGGAAAACGGGGGACGCTTGACGGCAATGTAAATGAGAAACAGCGTCATCTCCGTGAGACGCGCAATGATCGTGGCAATGGCCGCGCCCTGTACCTCGAGCCGCGGCGCGCCGAGATTGCCGTAGATC
>CAVIVK010000270.1:0-2424 GCA_963645975.1 Bifidobacteriaceae bacterium
GAGGAATTTCTGACCGCCGCCGTGCCGCTCTGCCTGCGGGAGATCGCAGCGCTCCGCGAGGGGAAGACCGCCGTGGACGAGTATGCCTGGGCGTGGGCGTCGTATCAGGAGATTTTGAAATAAACACCGAACCATTCTCTGCGCGGGTACGTCTCATATCCTGCGGAGCGGAAAACCCGGCCGCAGGAGGTTATACAATGAATAAGAAGATGAAATGGATCGGTGCGCTCGCGCTGGCGCTTTGCCTGCTGCTGACGGCCTGCGGCGCGCCGGCCTCTGACCCGGCGCCTACCGCGACGACCGAACCGACGGCCACCGCCGTGCCCACAGAGGAGCCGGCCGCGACGGCGGAACCCACGGAAGAACCCACCGCGGAGCCGGTTTCCCAGCCGGCGGAGGAATCGACCGGCATTGTGAATCTGGCCGAAGAGGGAAAAAAGCTCTATGCCGCGCAGCTTACGCGCTATGCTGCGGCGCTCTCCGAGCAGTGGCCGGAAGGACGGTATTTTGAAAGCGGCATGAGCGAGATTGCCGGGTACTATTATGAGGGCGATGCCCGCGCGAACGTCGGCGTATTTTTCCCCGACCTTGATAATGATGGCTCGCCGGAGATGGTGATCGGCGCGATTTTGGGCGCGGACACCGACCCCGTAGTGCTGGAAGTCTGGACGATCAAGGACGGCGCGCCGCACATGCTCGTGCAGAGCCATGCGAGAGACCGGTATTTTGTGGAATATCTCGCGGACGAAAATGCCTGGCTCATCGCGAACGAGGGTTCGAGCGGCGCGGCGAACAGCGTGTGGCTTTACTATGCGCTTCAGAACGGAGAGCTTTCTCTCGTGCAGGGCGTGACGAGTGAATCCGGCGCGTGGTATATGACGTACGATACGGACTACGACGTTTCCAACGACACGCCGTCCGACGAGACGACCTGCCAGGCCATCATCGATTCCCACACGAGCTGCTATGCGGCGCTCGACTATATTCCGTATACGGAGCTCCAATAAAACCGCAGAAAAAAACAAATCCCCCGCGCAGCCGCCGATGCGGCCGCACGGGGGATATTTTCGTGGGATCGTTACTTTTTCTTTACCGGGTAGCACACCTCGGTCACAAATTCGTCGGGGTTCTTCGTATCGTGCGGACTCACATGGTAGATGTTGAACATCGGCCCGGCGGCCTCGTAGCCATTCGCCTCAATCCAGGGAATCACGGCGGCGTATACGTCGGTGATCTGCGCGTAGCTGCCGCGGTAAATGCAGCTTGCGACCGTGACCTCCGGCAGCGTGCGGAATTTGACGTGCTCCGTGTCGGGATAGCTCCCCTTCACGGTCTTCCAGGCGAGGACTTCCACGTCCGTTTCCTTGTATTCACCGTCGAGGAACGTCACGGCGCAGAGGCACGGATCGGCCTCGGCAAGATTCATCCGGCAGGTTTCGCCCACCAGCGTGCTCCACACCATGCCCTCATCCTCATAGCGGGGGATGGTCATCTGCACGGTGGCGGCGTAGCGTTCGGGGATCGTTTTCAGCGTGATATCATAGCTCATGGTCTGTTCCTTTCTCAGCCGTTCTCTGGCTGCGTCCAGAAGCGTCAGCTTGCGCGCCGTATCGAGTGAGAGTTCTTCCAGCTCGCGCTGCCGGGCGGAAAAATAGCCCTCCAGCGCCTCGCGGTCGTCATAGATCTCGAGGATCTTCACGATATCGGCGAGGGAAAATCCCATGTCCTTGAGCGCCGTGATCCGGCACATCGTCGGGAGCTGATCCTCCCGGTAATACCGGTAATCGGTGAAGCGGTCGATCTCGGCGGGCTTTAAGAGACCAATCTCGTCATAATGGCGCAGCATGCGGACGCTGACTCTGGACAGTTTTGAAAATTCTCCGATTTTCAGCATGGCGGTACCTCCGGCTATTTCTTGAGCTCGGATATATCATAATGCCTCCCACAATGGGAGAGTCAAGAGCGTTTTTGCTTTTTCCGCGCAAAGACAGTCTCTGCGCATTGCTTTTTCTCGGAAAATATGGTAAAAATAAACGTTAACACTTTTCAAAGGAAGAATGGGACATGAAGGATTAAAAAGACGGTAGATTTTCTTTTTAAAAATTTACCGGAAGGATGAAAACAACATGAGTGACTTACAGCGGGAGATCTCGCGGCGGCGGACGTTTGCGATCATCTCCCACCCGGACGCGGGCAAAACGACATTGACGGAAAAGCTCCTTCTCTACGGAGGGGCAATCCAGCTCGCCGGCTCGGTAAAGGGCAAGGCGGCGGCGCGCCATGCGGTCTCCGACTGGATGGAGCTGGAAAAGCAGCGCGGCATTTCCATCACGTCGTCCGTGCTCCAGTTTGAATATAACGGCTACTGCATCAACATTCTCGACACCCCCGGCCATCAGGACTTTTCGGAGGACACGTACCGCA
>CAVIVK010000271.1:0-6135 GCA_963645975.1 Bifidobacteriaceae bacterium
CTCTCATCCGGGGAAAAAAGCTGCGGCGCTGTGAAAGAATGTCTGACAAACGGGAAGTTTCGTCCTGAAGCAAACACTTGCGCCAATGCGTCGGCCTGACTATAATAAAAGCCATGCTGAAAGGAGTGTTTCCTGTGGATATTTCGGAGTTGAAAAGCAAGAAACTGCCTGCCATACCGCAGAACATTTGGAACGATCTCACAGCGCCGCACATCACCCTGACGACCTTCGAAAACAAAAACGATATTTTGCAAAATCCTGTGCTGCGCCGGGAGGCGGGCTATGGACGCTTCTCGGACGGAAGCTTTCTCGTATCTATGTATTGCCCGATGCCAGGACTTACGGCGGAAATGGTCGCGTGGTGGTTCTGGTGGCATCCGCAGGCGAAGGAACGGTATCAGGCATGGTTCCCGGGCGAACACTATGGGATCGGCTACCCTCGGCGGTGTGCGGAATATTTTATGCAGGAAAAGCAGCCGCCGTTTCAGGATAATACGCAGTTTCCAACAGAGAGAATCGGTGGGATGCGTATGCCCCTGCGCATCGATTTTCTGCGGCCGGAGGAGTTTGGCTTCTCCACGGCGGAGATGGAGAAAAACGGTGTTCCTCTGATCGTATGCGGTCATGTTGGCGCATTCAACGGACTGATCTGGCATACGGAAATGGCGCATATCTTTTTCCGAACAGAGGAAGGACTTTTTCTTACCAGCCGGTTCTGGCTCGGGCGGACGATGAATCCATTTCTGCGCAGACAGGTGATCAACGACGCTATGGCGCGCGGCATGGCCGAGCATTGCGCCGTCGAGTATAGAAACCTGACGGAGATACTTCCGGGGCTTTATGAAGCTTACGGAAAATGAATATCTGTGATGTTAGTTTATCGATAAACTATTTTAACCCGTCCTCTCCTGATAAGGGGGGACGGGTTCAGTATGTTCAGTTCATCTCCGTGGACGGCAGCCAACCGGCAAAAACTGGCGGTTGACGGGGCGGGCACGGGATGGTAGGATACAGTTACAATTTGTAACTTTTGAGACTTTGCCGGAGAGGAGGGAAGGTCATGCCGAGAAAACGCCGTTTCTGCCGCCGCGCCGCGGCGCTTATTTTCGCCGTGCTGCTGCTTGCCGCTGCAATGCCGTCCGCGCTCGCCGCGGATACGAAAACCGGCACCGTGACCGCCCCGACGGGCGTTCTCCTTCTTCTCACATCGCCCGGCGGCGAAGCTGCGGGCGAGCTCCTGGACGGCAGCGCCGTTACGATCCTTTCCGAGGAGACGGACGCGAACGGTATACTCTGGTACTACATACAAAAGCCCGGCGGCGAGACCGGCTACATCCCGGCGGAGAGCGTAACGCTCGCCGAGCCGGCCCCGGAAGAAACCTCAACGCCGGCCGAGCCGTCCGCCGAAGAGACGCCGGGGACCGAGCCGGAACCTGCTGCGGCGGACGAGCGAGATACCTATCTCGCGCAGCTTCGCGCGCTCGGCTTCCCGGAGAGCTATATGGAAGGTCTCTGGCAGCTCCACAGCCGGTATCCGGCGTGGGAGTTCCGGCCATTTTTCACAAACGTGGACTGGAACACCGCCGTGGACGAGGAGAACGTCCTCGGCAAAAGCCTTGTGTGGGGCAGCGCCCCGTCCTCGTGGAAATCCACGCAGGAGGGCGCGTTTAACTGGACGGACAACACGTGGGTCGAGCTTGACAGCGGCGGCTGGGTCGCCGCGTCGCGCGAGATCATCGCGCACTACATGGATCCGCGAAACTTCCTGGACAGCAGCGCCGTGTTCCAGTTCCTCTATCAGGGGTACGAGGCGGCGACGCAGACGCGCGAGAGTCTCGCGGTGCTCGTGTCCGGCACGTTCCTCGCCGATACGACCTATGATACCGACCTCGATCTGTCGAACGGTGTGACGACTTATGCCGAAACGCTCTATACCGCCGGGGCGGATTACGGCGTCAGCCCGTATATCCTCGCGGCGATGATGATCCAGGAGATGGGTACAAACGGCGCGAGCGACAGCATCAGCGGCACAAACCGCCGCTTTCCGGGTTACTACAACGCCTTCAACATCGGCGCTTACAAGACGGCGGAATATTCTGCTGTGGAGCGCGGATTGTGGTACGCCAGCGGCGGCCAGAATGGCAGCGGCACCTCGTGGGGGCGGCCGTGGAACAGTCTGTATAAAGCCATCCGAGGCGGCGCGGCCTTTTATGCGGCAAACTATGTTGCCGCGGGGCAGAACACGCTCTATCTCAAGCGCTTCAACGTGCAGGGGGCGAACATGTACTGGAACCAGTACATGACGAACGTCGCGGGCGCGGCGAGCGAGGGGCGGCTGCTCTCCTATGCCTACAGCGAGGAGATGCGCGCCTCAAAGCTCACGTTCAATATCCCGGTATATCTCAATATGCCGGAATCTGCCGTGCCCGCCCCGACGGGCGACGGCTCGCCGAACACGAAGCTTGCCTCGCTCACGGTAAGCGCTGGGACGCTCACGCCGGAGTTCCGGCGGGATGTCCGGGAATATACGGTCATTGTGCCGAACGAGACCGAGCGCATCACCGTGACGGCCTCGCCGCTCAACGCCGCGGCAAGCGTTTCCGGTGCGGGCGAATATGCGCTCAGCGTTGGCGGGAACACCGTCACGCTCACCGTGACAGCGGAATCCGGTGCCTCGGAGACGTACACGATCTCGATCCGCCGCCGCGCGCCGGACGCGCCGGTGACGGTCACCGGCCCTTACGCCTTCAGCGCCGACGGACGCGTTTCGGGCGTCGCGCCCGGCACGACGTTGGCTTCCTTCGCCTCGACGCTTGGCGTGAGCGGCGGCACACTCACCGTGGCGGATGCCTCGGGCGCTGCCAAGGCACAGGACGCGCCGATGTGTACCGGCGATTTTGTCAAGATCACGTATGAGCAAGATGGCGCGGAAGCGGTGTTTGCCTCCGGGTACGTTGTCGTCGCGGGCGACATCAACGGCGACGGCGCCGTCACCATCAGCGATCTTATCAAGCTGCGCAACCACCTTCTCGGCACCGGCGAGCTGACCGGGCTGAGTCTGGCTGCGGCGGACGTGGACCGCAGCGGTACGGCGGCGATCAACGATCTCATCCGCATACGAAACCATCTGCTTGGCACGGCGACCATCACGCCGTAAGGAGGGCTTGCCGATGAAACAAAGAAAACCGATCCTCGCAGCGCTCTTTGCCGCGGCGCTGCTGCCGTGGCTCACGCTGAGCGCGAAGGCGGCGGATACGGACGTGATGTTCTCTGACCCCAGCGTTGTTGTGGGGAATACCGTCACGGTGAACGTGTATACGACCTCCGCCGTGGCGGGCATCGATCTGACGCTCGTGTACGATACGGACTATCTTGCCTATACCGGCGTGTCTGGGGGCCTTGGCAATGCGGCGGTGCAGGATAACGGCGGCAGTCTGCGCATCGTGGACTACAGCGGCAGCGGCGAGGGAAAGTTCTCGCTCAACTTGAGCTTTACTGCCCGCGCCGTCGGTACGACGGCGATCCGCCCGACGGCGTGCAGCGCGAGCAATGCCGGGGGCGACGCGGTGAGCGTGGAGTATGCTTCCCACAGCGCGGCGGTGACGATCACCTCGGCCTCCAGCGACTGCACGCTTTCCGCGCTCTACATCGACCCCGGCTCTCTCTCCCCGGCCTTTTCCCCCAACGTGACGAACTATGCCGTGACGGTGCCGTACGAGACAACGTGGCTTGCCGTGAGTGCCGTGAAGAACGATGCCGCGGCGACCACCAACGTGAGCGGGAATGGCTCGCTCTCCGTCGGACTGAACTATGTGACCGTCACGGTCACCGCCGGAAACGGCGCACAGAGAGTCTATACGCTCGCCGTCACGCGGCAGGGACAGAGCACCGCCGCGCAGCCCACGAGCGACAACCACGTCGATACGACCGAGCCGGAGATTCCCGAAGCGACGCCCGACGCCGGGCGGACGATCTTCACCGTGGAGGGAAAAACGTACACGATCCTCGATCCGACGATTCTTTCCGCCCAACCGCCCGAGAAGTGCGTTCTCGGCGATTATGCGCTGCTCGGCACCGTCTGCCGGGCGTATCTGCCGGAGGACGGAGGAGAGTACGTCGTATTCTACGCGCGGCCGGAGGGCGGCGAGCCGGGGCTCTACGTCTACGATACGCGCGAGGAAACAATGCAGCGCTACGGCCTTGCCGTCGCGCCGGAGGCATCGCCAACCCCGGAGCCCTTGCCCAGCGCAGAGCCGACTCCCACACCCGCGCCGGAAGCGGCGCCGGAGACGGCGGACAGCTCCGCAGCGGAGATCGAAAATCTCCGCTGGACGGTTACGGTACTCGCCATCGCCGCCGGAGTGCTCTTTATCGGCGCGGCGGTGCTCGGTACGCTCCTCATCCGCAGCATCACCCGCCCGATGCGAAAAGTGAAGAAATAAAATAACCCGCCGCCGACGAAAAACGTCTGCGGCGGGCTATTTTATGCGGGCATGCCGTGGAACCGGACGCGGTATAGAATCAGGCAGAGCAAAAGTGCTGCGGTGCTGCCGGCATTTGTGGCCCACGCGAGCGCCGTGATACCGTAGGAAGGGGCGAGCGCATACCCGAGCGCCACGCGCACCGCGAGCGAGAGCATGGCCGAAACGGTCACGAGCGAAATTTTCAAATGCGCCTTGAATACGGCTTCGAGGCTGGATTTTCCGAATTGAAGGAAATAATTCGGGATGAGAAGCAAAAGATACGAGCGGGCAAGCGCGAAAGCGGCGCTGTCCCGGTCGGGAAGATAAAGCCTTGTGAGCGCCCCCGCGCCAAGCGCCGTTGCTGCGGTGAGCGCAAGATTGAGCACCAGCCCGGAGAGAAGCAGCATCCGCCAGCCGCTCCGCACGCGATCCGCCTTTCCCGCGCCAAGATTTTGTGCGGCGAACGTTTCATACCCCGTGCAGCACGCAAGCACCGGCACGAGAAGAAAGTTGCTGATCGTGTTCGCGGCCGTATAGCTGTTGATGCCGTCGGTGCCGTAGCCGTTGACGAGCGTTTGCAGCACCATCGCGCCAAGCGCAAGCACCGAGCGCTGCGCGATCGACGGCAGGCCGATCTTTGCCATGAGAACCGCGTAGCTTTTCCGCAGCACCGTTTTCCCGCCGGCAACACGCCGAAGCTCCCGGCCGGTGCGATAGAGCATCCACACCGTTTCTGCGGAAATGCTGAAGAGCGACGCTGCCGCAGCGCCCATTACGCCGAAGCCCCATACTGCCACGGCGAGATAGTCGAGCACCAGATTCATGACCTGCGCGATTGTTCCATAGATCATTGGCACCTTGGAGTTTCCGCTGCCGTTCATGATGGCGGCGGAAACGCTGTTCACGCCGATCGGCGGCAGATTGAGCGCATAGATCCACAGCACGGCGCGGCTTTCATCAAAAATCTCCGCGGGAACGTGCATCATGCGGAGCAGCGTACCGGAGAGGAGAATGTATGCCGCTGCAACGAGCGAGGAGAAAATGGCCATAACCAGGCGCATGGTGTGTGCGGCGTCGCGAAATTCGTCAAACCGCCGCGCACCGTAATGGTTTGCGAGTACGATGTGGCAAGCGCCGGCCGCGCCCTGCACAAGACAGTAGCCGATCGCCATGCAGCCGTTGACTGCCGCGAGCACCGAGAGAGAACGGTTCCCGGCAAACTGCGCCACGATTACGGAGTCTACCAGACTGTAGAGCTGGCCGAAAATATTCATTACGATGATGGGGAGTGTAAAACGGAAAAGCCGCTGCGCCGCGCTTCCCTGTGTGAGTTCCATGGGAAATCCTCTTTTCTTTTTTCGGGGTTGATGATATCATAAACCTATACGTAACGTATAGGTCAAGCCTTTTCGAGAGGAAAACTGCATGAAAAATGAACGCCTTACCGTATCCAAATTTGCGGCTCTCTGCGGTGTAACGCCGCGAACGCTGAAATACTATGAGGAAGCCGGTCTCCTGTCCCCTGCGGCGACAGCGCCCAACGGCTACCGGCTCTATGACTGGCGGCAGATGGACAAGATATCCATGATCCTCCTTTTCAAGGAGCACGGATTTTCCCTCTCGGAAATTCGGGAACTGCTCTCCCGTCAGGATCTCGCCGCCACGCGCGATC
>CAVIVK010000272.1:0-6235 GCA_963645975.1 Bifidobacteriaceae bacterium
CTGCTTATTAATGCAGAACGGGCAGTGATTTTTGCAGTCGTAAGGGACGAACACCGTAACAGTTGCGCCGCCCTCGCGGGTCATATAGGGGTTGTGGTTTGTCATATTCTTCACCTACATAGGGTATTTTCAAAAAGGAATTATAACACAGCCTTAACAAAAAAGCCAGAAAAAATCAACATAAAGTTGAGAAAAACGAAAAATTTCCGATTTTACCCGTTTAGTACGTCACGTCCCAGAGAAAAAGTCCCTGCGCCGGGGCGGTGAAACCGGCATTGGCGCGGCTGTGCGAGGCGAGGATCGCCGCCATATCGTCCGGCGAGCGCTCTCCGAGGCCGACCTCGAGCAGCGTGCCGGTCAGGATGCGCACCATATTATATAAAAATCCGTCGCCGGTAAACGTAAGCCGTACCTCTTCCCCGCAGCGCTCAATGGCAATCGACTCCACGGTGCGCGTGGCGGCGCGCCCCGTTTTCTTCCCGGTGGAAAAGGCGGAAAACTCGTGCCGCCCGCAAAGGGCTGCCGCGGCACGGCGCATGGCGTCGAGGTCAAGCAGACGCGGCTCTGCGTATACATACTTTCTTTCAAATACGCAGGGGGCGGCGCTATTCCAGACGCGGTAAACGTACGTTTTCCGTACCGCCGAGAGCCGGGCATGGAACCGCTCCGGCGCTTTTTCAAGCGAGAGCGCGCCGATGTCCTCCGGCAAATACTCCCGAAGCAGCGCGAGCATCTCCGTGCAGGATTTGTCCGTCTCCGCCCGGAAGGAACACACCTGCCTTCTCGCGTGGACGCCGGCGTCCGTGCGGCCGCTGCCAGCGATCTCGATGGGCTGCCCCAGCGCGCGGGAAAGAAGCGCTTCCAGCTTACCCTGTACCGTCTGGGCGGTGTTCCCCTGCTTTTGCCAGCCGCGGTAGCGCGTACCGTCGTAAGAGAGCGTCAGTTTATAATTTTGCATCGGGCCGTCCCCCCCTTTTTCGTAAAGCAAGTATAACACATCTGAATCCATTGTGACTATCCTTTTATTTTTTGTGCGGAATCTGCGCCATTGTTCCAATTTGTTTACATTTTCCCCGGAATTTGTTCATGGAATGTTCACTCTTTGATTTCTGCTCCGGTTATAATAGCATCATACAGAACATCCGGTGTGCAGCCGCCGAATGATCTGATGCCTCCACCTTAATTTGAAAAATCCGCCGCTTTCTTGCGGCGGATTTTTTATTTTACCATGCCATCGAAAGTGGCAGAGCGAATCCGACATATAATTGTTGCATTTTTACATGGCGCTTGGTATATTTGAATAAATACAACGCGAATCCCCTTTCCTGCGCAGCGTCCCTCACTCCATTCGGAAAGCGGCGGTCTGACCGCTTTTAAATAAAAGAAATGAACTGGGAGGACACCACATGAAAAAGATTCTCGCTGTTATCCTCGCGCTGAGCATGGTTTTGGCTCTTGCCGCGTGCGGAGCCGCGCCCACCGCGGCAGAACCCGCTCCAGAAGCGCCCGACCCGCTCAAGTCTGAAATGCCCTCAAGGATCTACGAGGAATCCGCCGCTGCCAACCCGGAGGGAAAAACCGTGAACATTCTCCTTGTCATCGATATGCAGAAAGACTTCGTCGATCAGGCGCTCGGCACCGCCGAAGCGCAGGCCATCGTCCCGAACGTTGTGGCCAAGATCAACGAATACAAAGCGCGCGGCGACGTCATCATCGCCACAAAGGACACGCACGAGGAATCCTATCTGGAAACGCAGGAAGGCGTCAACCTCCCGTTCATCCATTGTGTGCAGGACACCGATGGCTGGCAGCTGGACGACGCAGTACAGGCCGCAATGCCGGAGAACGCCACGATCGTCAATAAGCCCACCTTCGGCTCCACCGATCTTGTGGAGATCATCGGCGAATACGTCGCGCAGTATGGCGAGCCGAACGTCCATATGGAGATCATCGGTCTCTGCACCGACATATGCGTTATTTCCAATGCTCTGCTGGAAAAGGCGTTCTATCCCGAAATGCCCATCACGCTCGACGCCTCCTGCTGTGCGGGCGTCACCCCGGCCAAGCACGATGCCGCCATTGAGACCATGAAGAGCTGCCAGATCGGCGTATACAACGACACGATCACCGCGCCGCTCTCCACCGAAGTCCTCAAAGCACCGAAGTCCTCGGAAATCTACGCCCACGCTGCGGAAGTAAACCCCGAAGGCAAGACGATCAACGTTCTGCTCGTCATCGATATGCAGAAAGACTTCGTCGATCAGGCGCTCGGCACCGCCGAGGCGCAGGCTATCGTCCCCGCCGTTGTCGCCAAGATCAACGAATATAAAGAGCGCGGCGACATGATCATCGCCACGCGTGATACGCACGAGGAATCTTACATGGATACGCAGGAGGGCAAGAATCTGCCGGTCATCCATTGCGTGGAGGAGACCGACGGCTGGCTTCTCAACACCGAAGTCGCCGACGCGCTCGGCGATTACGCCACCGTCATCAACAAGCCCACCTTCGGCTCCACCGATCTTGTGGCGCTCATGCGCGAGTATGTGCAGCAGTACGGCCAGCCGAACGTCCATGTGGAGATCATCGGTCTCTGCACCGACATATGCGTTGTTTCGAACGCGCTGATGGAAAAGGCGTTCTACCCCGAAATGCCCATCACGCTGGACGCGAAGTGCTGCGCGGGCGTCACCCCCGAAACGCACGATGCCGCGCTCGCCACGATGCGCATGTGCCAGATCAACGTCATCAACGACGACTGATTGCTTCCCCGATATACAACTCGCCCCGCCGGATGGCGGGGCGAGTTTTTGGTTCATTATGACGATTCTTCTGTGCCGAGGGTGATGGCGCGGACGGCTTCGGCAAGGTCTACGACCTGGCTGCGCGGTACGAGCGCAACGCTCTCGCCGTTTACAACGGCAAGGCAGCTTTCTCCGCCGCGGCGGTAAAAGGCCAGAGATAGCGTCGGGAAGCTCTCGTTATCGAGCGTGAGCGTCAGCCGCAGCTCGACGGTGCCGCCGGTATTATCGTCCGTAAACTCCGTCGCCTTGACCGCGGCAAGCGCCGATTCGATAGAGGCGGTATCAATCTTCTCCCCGTTCCAGAGCCAGGCGGTCTCTTCTTCGCCATCCTCCGTTTCGGTGTTTTCGGCGTCCTCCCCGGCCTCCGGCACGCCGAGCGCAAATTCATACGTTTCACCGTCGAGTGTAATCTCCATCGCCGTCACCTCGGTAAAATCGGCGGTGAATATCTCCGCGTGGCGCAGCGCATCCACGCCGGCGCGCAGCAGCGTATCGTAGCGCGTCCCGGCAATTTCGTACACGATGCCGGAATCGCCGACGCGCGCGTAGCACGTCACAGCGTCATACTCGCCGTTCTCCGCGGCCTCTTCCAGTTCCGCGGCGTTCTGGCCAAGATGCAGTATGAAACTCTCCGTCTCCTCCCCGTCCTCCGGCGCGGGATACACGAGCGAAACGGTGAGCGCCGGATCCGCAAGGCCGTAGGCGGCGAGTTCTTCTTCCGTCGCGTTATATGTCACATACTCCGTGAGCAAAAGACCGCTGAGCGAGGAGAGATACGACTCCACCCGGCTCGTATCGAGCGGCTGTTCCCCCGCAAAATATACATCGTCGGCGCAGATGCTCTTTCCGGCCTCTTCGCGCTGGATCGTATAATTTTCTGCGCCGGTGAAGGTGATTTCCTGCGCTTCCGAAATTTCCGGGACGGTATCGTGGCAGATGACATCGCGGAGCACGGCGGAAAATTCATCGAGCGGATCGTGCGAGAGGAGATACACCTTTCCGTCGCCGATCGAGGCGTAGCGCTGCGAGTCCATCTGGCTATAATCGCCGAGACGCACCGTATACGTCTCGTCCCCGGCGGTAAGGGTGATCGTGCAGACCGGATCGTCCAGCCCGTACAATCCCTCGTCGTCCACGTTTTCAATTACGAACGCCGCGCCGCACGAGGCGAAGGGCTCGAGCAGCGCCTCGATCTTCTCCGTGTCCGCCGGGAAGGCGGCGTCCGCTTCATAGACCCACGCGCCGTCCTCGAGCGTGAAGGCAAAGCTCCCGCTCTCGTTCGTCCACGATACGGCGGTCACGCTGTCCGTGGGAAGGGAGAGAATGATCTCGTCGCTCGTGCGGATCTCCTCTTTTTTCTCCTCGTACCGGCTGACGGCGAATACCGCCGCGGTGAGCACAGCCAGCACGCCGAGCAGGATATAGAGCTTCTTTGTTTTAGGCATGGCGCTTTCTTCTCCTTTCCACCACGGTAATAATGCCATAAGCCACGAATGCGGCGGGCAGAATGCCGACCAGCCATGCTTTGAGCACCGACGCCGCCGACTCGCTGATTGTGAGATAGTTGTAGCTCAGGCTTTTGCTGCGGATGGAGATCGTCTCGCTCTGGCCGGCGAGCGCGGAGAGAGCATTCATCGTAAAATCCAGATTTGCGCCGGAGGAATAGGCGTTATAAAGCTCGTCCAGGAAATGCGCGGACGATATCCAGACGATCTCCCCGCCGCCGTCGGTCGCGATGTCCACGGCGAGGGCAAACGGCCCAGACGTGTCGCCGTCCTCCTTTTCGTACGACGTGAGGCTGTACCCCGCCGCCTTGCTGAACGAGACGTCGGATGTCGCGAGAAGCGTTGTGACCGAGCTTTCGGCCTCGCTCACGTCCAACCCCTGCGCAACGGGCACGATGGCATAATACCCCTCGTCGAGCAGCGGGCCGGTGATATCGCTGCTTTCGATATCCGGCAGGAGAATGTACGGCTGGCGGAAGGCGTAGTGGCCGCTGTCGCCCTCGACGACGATGCCATCCGCGGCCTTCACGCCGTAGGGTGCGAGCAGCGCCGTGAGGTTTTCGAGCGTCCCGTCCTCTACTGGTCCCGCGATCACAAGCAGTCGCCCGCCGTTTTCGGCGTATTCGGAGAGAATTTCCCTTTCTTCGTCAGAGATATCGCTCTCCGGCGCATAGATGAGCACGCACGAGGCATCCTCCGGCACCGCGTCCTCCTTGAGCAGGGAGAACGAAGCGAGCTCCATGTTCTCCTTTTCGATCTGCGTCTGCACGTTTTCGGGCAGCTCCGCCTCGCCGTGGCCTTCGAGCGCATAGACGACGGGCAGCTCGTCGCTCACCACATAGGCAATGGCGGAGGTGAGCGCACCCTCGCCGTCGAAGGAATAGACATAGGAATACGTGGTATAGTCTATGTCCGTAAGATAAATATCGCTGTAGGAGATGTACCGGCTTTTCTCCCCGCACTCGACAACGAGGCTGTTGTTGGAAACGGTCTCGTCCGTATACTGCGCGGCGAACGTCGGATAGACGTCCGGGTTCTTTTTCACCACGGAGATGCGGCCGGACAGGCTCTCATACTTTGCCAGCAGGTTTTCCACCACGCTGTCCTCCTTGCCAGACTGCGTGATCCAGTAAATCGTCACGTCCTTTTCGAGCGCGTTGACGACAACCTTGGTGTTGCTCGTGATGGAATAGAGCTTGGTGGAGCTGATATCATAGCGCGTGGCGGAGGCCGGAAGCGCGCTGAAAAGCGCGTTGAGCGCCACAAGGATCGCCAGCACGACCGCCGTTACGGCGAGAGAATACGTTCCTCCCTTCGCCGCAATGGCGTTTCCGGCGGAGGTACTTTTCTCTTTTTGAAGGAATTTCGGCACTTTCATCAGTTGTACCTCCTCTTCTCCAGCGACTGCACAGTCAAAAACAGGAAAAACGCGATGACCGAAAGGAAGAATACGATGCTCCTTAAATCGAACACGCCGTCCACGAACGTATAGAACCGCTCAAAGAGTGAAAGGCTCTGCATAATGTTCGGGAGCAGGTTTTCGAGGAGTGTCCCGTCAAGAAAATATACGCCCAGCGCTATAACGGCAAGTCCCGCGCCGGTGCCGATGGCGATGGCGTCGCTGCGCGTCAGGGCGCGCACGAGAAGCGCGAGCAGCACCGCGATGACGACGAGCGCCGCCAGCGCGCCGAACGCCGAGGCCGACACCTGTTCGGCCAGCGAGACACTATAGTAATTAAAGAGCATCACCGCAATGGAAATCCCGGCAGCAATCCCCTGGTTTTCCGTCAGCGACGAGAGGAACAGCCCCACGGCGATCAGCGCCGCGCCCATCAGGAAGAAGGCGAAAAGCGAGCCGTAAGCGCTCGGGAGATACACCTCGCCGTACTGCGAAAATACCAGCGGATACACCGCGATAATGCACAC
>CAVIVK010000273.1:0-3745 GCA_963645975.1 Bifidobacteriaceae bacterium
CGCACGGCACATACTAAGGGAGCAACAGCAGGAGGAATTGAATATGAACGCAAACTCTCAGGGAAAGACCCGGCGTCTGGCGGGTCTGGCGCTTTTCACGGCGCTGATCGTCATTTTGCAGCTGCTGGGCAGTTTTATCCGGTTCGGCCCGGTCTCGGTGTCGCTCGTGGCGCTGCCCATCGTGGTGGGCGCAGCGGTCTACGGCGGCGTGGCAGGGCTGTGGCTCGGCTTCGTTTTCGGCATGGTCGTGCTGCTCTCGGGCGACGCTGCGGCGTTTTTCGCCTTCAGTGTTCCGGGAACGCTGATCACGGTGCTCGTAAAGGGCATTGCCTGCGGCGGTCTGGCGGGGCTCGTGTACGCCTGGCTGAGTCCCAAAAACCGCACGCTCGCGGCCATTGCCGCGGCGATCGTATGCCCGGTCGTGAACACCGGCGTATTTCTGCTCGGCTGCCGGATCTTCTTTATGCCGATGCTTACCGCCATGGCGCAGAGCCTTGGCTTCGGCGACAATGTGGGACGGTTTATGATCTTCGGCCTCGTCGGCGTCAACTTCCTTGCCGAGCTTGGCATCAACATCGTGCTCAGCCCTGTCATTCTGCGGCTGATCCGCATCGGAAGAAAGGAAAAGTAAGCCATGATCCTTGCCATCGACACCGGCAATACGAACATCGTTCTCGGCTGCATCGAAAACCGCAAGATCCATGCCGTGGCGCGCATGGCGACGGACGTGAACAAGACCGACTATGAATATGCTGTTGGCATGAAAAATGTCCTCGCGTTCGCGGGCTTCCAGCCGGAGAACTTTGAAGGCGCGATCCTATCGAGCGTTGTCTGGCCGCTTACGTCCACGCTGCAGCGCGCCGTAAAGCTCCTCACGGGGCTGGATACGCTCACCGTCGGCAAGGGACTCAAAACCGGGCTGGACATCCGGCTTGACGATCCCGGCCAGATCGGCGCGGATCTTGTCGTCGGCGCTGTCGCGGCGCTGCATCTGCGCCGCCCGCCGCTCATCGTCATCGATATGGGCACCGCCACGACCATCTCCGCCGTGGATGCGCAGGGACGGTATGTCGGCGGCGCAATCGTGCCGGGGCTCCGCCTGTCGATGGAATCCCTCTCCGGCCATACGTCGCAGCTGCCGCGCGTCTCGCTCGACGCGCCCGCAAAGTGCATCGGGACGAACACCGTCGCCTGCATGCAGTCCGGCGCAATCTACGGCTCGGCTGCTCTGCTCGACGGGATGATCGAGCGCATGGAAGCCGAACTCGGCGCTCCCGCCGCCGTGATCGCCACCGGCGGCCTTGCCGGATGTGTCACGCCGTTTTGCCGCCGGGAGATCCGGTACGAACCGGATTTGCTGCTCATCGGTCTCGCGGTGCTCTGGGAGAAAAACCGCGGCGGAAGAAACGTATAAAATAATATGGCGCGCCGGAACAGATTTTCCTGTTCCGGCGCGTTTCGTAGTTATTTTTTTCGTGCGGCGGCACGCAGCCCCGGCACGATCACCGTGGAAAAGACGCCGACATTCTCCGGAAGATCGGTCATCTCGCTGAAAACCTTCTGCGAGGGCATACCGCAGTCGGCGACCATGGATGCCTCCTTTGCAAGCCCGCGGCATGAAAGCGCCGCGGCGGTCTCGCCGATGGTTTTGCCGGATTTCATCAGCACCTTTGTGCCGGAAAGCTCCAGCGCCGTGTCCAGATTTTCCGTTTCACCCGGATAGATGTGGAGCGGCAAATCCATGTCGGTGAGACTGGTGCCGAGCGTTGCGGCAACGGCGCAGAAGCTCGTGATGCCAGGGATCATCTGCGTGGCGTAGCCCTGCCGGCGCAGTTCGTCGAGCACATAGTACGCCGTGGCGTAGATCGAAACATCACCGAGATTCACCATCGCAACGCTGAGCCCCGCGTCCAGCACGCGTGCGATGCTGCCCGCCGCGCGGACATATTCTGCCTTTCGCGTAGACTTTGCCCGCGCCGCAGTAAATTTCAGCGGCAGGATCGACTTTCGGCTCAAATCGACGGCGCCGCGCGCCACCTCCAGCGCTGCCATTTCTCCGGCGGTGTTTTTCGGTGCGGCGATGACAGGGCAGAAGCCCAGAACATCGCACGCCTGGCGCGTCATCCACGCCGGATCGCCGGGGCCGACGCCCACGGCATAGAACATTCCCGCTCTTGCATTCATGGCTCATCCCTCCGTGCATTTTGCCGGAGAGAGGAGCTGCGGGGTTTGCAGATCATTTTTTGCATAGCAATGCCCTCCCTAAAAATTCTTCATGGGGGAATCTCGCAAAAAGAATTTCCAGAGACGACGCTCTCCCGAAAAATACCAAAAAAAAGCAGAGCAGCCCAAAGGCTGCTCTGACGGTATTTTCAGAATATCAAAGCGTTTTAATCGGAAACTACCACCCGGTGAAATATCCTGACTCCGTTTCCTCGCTCGCCCGCCTTCCCAGTTTCCCAGTGGCATATTGGGGTCGCTCCGCGTTACAGTTGCCGTTACAGTCCGTGGATCACACACGGTTCCTTCATTCGGATGTTTCTATTCAATTTTACGGGAGATCCATCCATGTAAACTAAGCATACCACATGCCGGATACGATTGCAACGGCTTTTGCTGGAAAGGCGCGCGAAATGCCATCAGAGAAAGAAGTCTTGACAGCATCGCGCATCAAGAGATAGAATACTGTTGCGCGGTTATCCGCGCAAATAAACCGTATGCGTCTGTAGCTCAGTAGGATAGAGCGCGAGCCTCCTAAGCCCGAGGCCCCCGGTTCGAGCCCGGGCAGGCGTGCCAGCGTCAAAACAACACCATAAGGTCATCCGCCGCCGCAAGCGGCGGCGAATTGACCGATGGTGTTGTTTTTCCTTTCCAACGTAAACCCGCTCCGCTGGGCTTTAAGTTGGTTTTTGATGAGGAGCCAACACCGTTCCGTTTCCGCCTTGCGGCGAAAACTGCACTATGTTAGCTCCTTCTTTTGTGATCCATCTCGGAAAATGTCAGGGGTGCAGATCGTCCCGGACACGCTCGCAGCGGACGGTCACGCGGTACTGCCCGCCGACGGTGCAGGTGAAAAGCGTCAGATCCCAGCCGCTCGCGGTCATTTCCTCTACGGCATAGGGGGAGAGCGTTTCCAGCTCTGCAACCTGATAGCGAAATACGTTGCCATCCAGATCGGTGAAGGTGACCTCGTCGCCCTGTGACAGGTTTTTCAAATACCCGAAGTGGGTGAAATAGTTGTGCGCGGCGATCACCATATTGTCGAGATACACCGAGCCGGTATACCGGCAGGGCGCAATGTTCAGCCGGGGATAGCTCCATTCACCGATGATCGGCAGCTCGAGCGAGAGCGAGGGAATGCGCAGCACGCCGATATAGTTCTGCCCGTCGATCTCCTCGGACGGCATTTCCATTTCCGGATGGAGCATATAATCCGGAATGTACGCTTCCTCCAGCGACTCGCCGGCGGGGAGCTCCGGGAGGTTCGGCGCAGGTTTTTCCGGGATGCCGGCGGATAGACGTTCCAGCGCCGCGTCTGCGGAAGAGCCCGCCCTGGCATCGCTGCGGAGGTTATAGACCGTGAGAAAAAGGGCTGCTGCCAGAAGCAGCAGCCCGATCCCCATAAATATCTTTCCCTGTTTTGTCATGAGTTCTTTTTCTTTTTGGAAGCGATTCCCAGAATTACGAACATCAGCCCGCCGCAGGCAAGCACCGGCACCGGCCACCACAGAACGCCGGTCTGCGG
>CAVIVK010000274.1:0-2641 GCA_963645975.1 Bifidobacteriaceae bacterium
TAAATAAATCGTTCTATTTGCGGCCGCCGGTAATACCGGCGGCCGTTTGTTTTGCACATCAGATGGCGCGGGTAACGTCGCGCAGCCAGGCGCGCTCGTCCTCGGTGAGGTGCGGCGCGACGGTCTCGTATACGGCGGCGTGGTACTCGTTGAGCCAACGGCGCTCGGTCATAGTGAGAGCGTTAACGTCGATCGCGTCGAGATCGATCGGCGCACAGGTGAGATTCTGGAAGTACATGAACTGGCCGAACTCGTTCTTCACGCCCTTCCGGCAAAGCAACTCGCTCTCGATGCGGATGCCGTAGGCATCCTCAATGTAGAGCCCCGGCTCGTCGGTCGTGATCATGCCCTCTTCCAGAACGCTGCCCTCGCTGCGCTCCGGCGACTGCCGCCAGCGGAAGCCATTCGGCCCCTCGTGGACGTTCAGGATGTGGCCAACACCGTGGCCGGTGCCGTGCTTATAGTCCAGATCGGCCTCCCACAGCGGCTCGCGGGCAAGGATATCCAGATTCAGCCCCGTGCAGCCGTGGAGGAAGCGGGCGTTCGCCAGATGCAGATGGGAGCGGAGGACGCGCGTGAAGTCGGCGCGCTCGGCGTCCGTCACAGGGCCGAGGGCGATGGTGCGGGTGATATCGGTCGTGCCTTCGAGATAGTGTCCGCCGGAGTCTACGAGCAGCAGGCCGTGCGCCTCGAGCGGAATGTCCGTCTCCGGTGTGGGGGCGTAGTGAATGATGGCGGCGTGCGCACCGTAGGCGCAGATGGTGTCAAAGCTGAGATCAAGGAAGCCCTCCTGATCGGCGCGGCGCGCGGCGAGATAGTCGGAGGCGGAGAGCTCGGTCATCGGCACCTTGCCGATGTTCTTCTTGAGCCAGTAGATGAATTTCGTCACGGCAACACCGTCCTTGATGTGGGCGTTGACCGTATTCTTCTGCTCCGTTTCGTTTTTGACGGACTTCATGAGCACGGAGGGGTTCGTCTCGTCCACAGTCTTAACACCCTCGCGAAGCTCGGAGACAAGGCGGTAGTTGCAGACACCCTTGTCGAGCAGTACCGTCTCCCCGGCGGGAATGGCGGCGGCGTAATCATAGAAGCTCTCGTAGGGACGCGTCTCAATGTGGTTCTCGGCAAGATAGGCGCGAAGCTCCGGCGTGAGGATCGCGTCCTGCACGAACCAGAGGCAGTTCTCCTCCGTGAGCGCGAGATAAGAGAGCACAACGGGGACATAGTCAATGTCGCCGCCGCGGACGTTCAGCAGCCACGCGATATCGTAGAGCGACGTGAGCAGATGGACGCTCGCACCCTGCTTTTTCATTTCGGCGCGCACGTCCGCGAGCTTGTCCGCGGTGGAGCGGCCGGAGTATTCCGCTGTGAGGATGCGCACCGGCGCGTGCGGCAGCTCGGGACGGTCGTCCCAGATGATGCCGATAAGATCCTCGCCGACAGCGAGTTTGCCGTGCTTTTCCTCCGCGAGCGCGAGGAACGCCGCGCCAAGGCGCGCGTTGATAACGCGCCCATCAAAGCCGAGCGTACCGCCCTCGGGCAGCGCCGAACGCAGATATTCCATGATCGTCGGCACGCCCTCCTCGCCCATACGGTAGAGCGTTACGCCGGTATTCTCCAGCTGGCGCTTCGCCTGAAGAAAATAGCGTGCGTCCGTCCAGAGGCCGGCCTCGGTTTTCGTTATAATGGCCGTGCCGGCGCTGCCGGTGAAGCCGGTGATGTAAGAGCGCGCTTTGAAATGCGCGCCGACGTATTCGGATTCGTGGAAATCCGCCGTGGGGACGACGTAAACGTCGATATGACGCTGTTCCATTTCCCGGCGCAGCCGGGAGAGTCTTTCAGGGATCATGGTTGTTCCTCCTTTATATTTTCAGACCCGCCGTTCGGCGGTGACGAAGATACGGTCTTTGCGCGAGCGGCCGCCGGTGTCGGTGACCGTTCCTTTCCCCTTGCCGCGCACGGAAATGACGTCGCCGTCATGGATGGCGGCATCCGTGTGCAGGCACGGCACATAGTTGAGCGACACGCTGCCGAGACGGATGAGCTCTGCGGCGGTCGTGCGGGAAACATGGAAAAGGCCCGCGGTCACGGCGTCGAGCCGGAGAGTCTGCACCGTGAAGCTCACCGTCTCGGTCTTTATCTCTTCCTCCGGGACGTCCGCGAGGGCGATCTCCTCGCCGCGGACGGTGTACCGCCCGGCGCGGTCAAGCTCCGCGAGCGTTTTTACGACGCTCGGCAGGCAGAATACCCATGCCTCCGCACCGCGGATGCGGATATCCCCCACCCACTCGCGGCGCACGCCGAGCGCGAGCAGCGCGCCGAGATAATCCCGGTGACCCGGCTCGCCGAAGAAGCTTCGAAAATGCACCGCGGAAATATACTCCGCGGCGTCAAATTCCTCCGCGGTGAGATAAAACGGGAGAAAAAACGCGCATGTACGCTCGCACTCCGTCCCGCCGCCGGAATAGACGGCGGCAGCAGCGCGCAGCGAGGGGGCGTTTTGCAGTTCCATGCGCTCCGCCGGGGTGAGAAAGGCGGTTGCCGTCACCGACGAGGTGCGCTCGCAGCGCGCGGCAAGATCCTCCGCGCGCCGGATAAGATCGTTCGTTTCCATAGCTGCGATTATATCACGCTAACTTTG
>CAVIVK010000275.1:0-2544 GCA_963645975.1 Bifidobacteriaceae bacterium
GCTATATTGTGGAGGGACGGCGCTACCTTCTGCTCCCGGGCGACGTTGTGCTCGTGGGCAGTCGGTGTGTACATAAGCCCGAATTTGAAGAGGGGATCTCCTATGAGCGAGTAATTCTCTACATCTCCCCTGCCCTGCTTGCGGATAGTTCCGTACCGGACTACTCGCTGGAAGATATCTTCTCTGGGCAGAGAGGGCATGTGCTCCGCCCGACGGAGGAAATCCGGCGGCGGCTGCGCTCGCTGGCCGAGCAGTTGGAGAGCGAAATGGCTGCGAGCGGCGGCGAGAATATTATCCTCTCGCGGTGTACGCTGCTGCGGCTTCTCGTGGAGATCGGTCGAGCCATGCAGAAAACCGGCTCCGAACTCCCGCAGCCGGTCGTGCCGCGAGACGGGAAGATATTGGATATTCTGCGTTATCTGGAAGCCAACCTCTCCGAGGACATCTCCATTGACGATCTGGCCGCACGGTTTTATATCAGCAAGTACCACATGATGCGCCGATTCCGCGAGGAGACAGGCACCTCCATCCACAACTATCTCTCCGACAAGCGGCTTTTGGCGGCGCGCGATCTTATTGCCTCCGGGACAGCGGCCACAGACGCCTGTTTTCGCTGCGGCTTTCGCAGCTATTCCGCCTTCTCCCGTGCTTACGGAAAGCTCTTCGGTGCGACGCCGACTGGTCGCATTGTTCAGACGCTCCAATCGGACGACTTTGACGAATAAAAAAAGAGGTATTCCCTATGAAATTTACGAAAATGCAGGGCGCCGGGAACGACTTCATTATTCTCGATAACCGCTCCGGCGAGATAAGCGAGTGCGATTATCCCTCGCTCGCCGCCAATCTCTGCCGTCGCCGGCTTTCCATCGGCGCAGACGGGCTGATGATCGTCCTTCCGGCGCAGAGTATTGGCGACTACGCTATGCGGTTCTATAATTCCGATGGCTCACTCGGCGAAATGTGTGGCAATGGCGCGCGGTGCATGGCGCGTTATGGGTATGACCACGGCATCGCCGGTGACATTCAACGCATCGAGACGACCGCCGGAATCGTCGTTGGACAGCGGATTGAGGAAGACCTTTACTGTGTCCGACTGAACGATCCCACCGTCACAGAAACCGAGGTCGGCATTCCATGGGATGGACAGATCCTCTCGGTATCGTATCTTGAGCTCGGCAATCCCGGTATCCCGCACGCGGTTTTGGAGCTGCCGGAGTGGGACGAAATGCTGGAATCAGAGTTGCGCTCACTCGGCGCTTATATCCGCAACTACGCCGCTTTCCCAAAGGGCGCGAACGTAACGTTCCGCAAGCGCCCCAGCCGTGATCATGTAAAAGCGGTCACATACGAGCGCGGCGTGGAAGACTTTACGCTCTCCTGCGGCACCGGCGCAGGAGCTACCGCCGCCGCCATGCGGCTGCGCGGCGAGATCGGAAATGAAACGCTCCGGCTGGACTTCCCCGGCGGTGAGCTCCAGGTCTCGCTCTCCGTGGAGGAGGACACCGTATGTGATATCTATCTCACCGGCCCGGCGATTGTTGTCGCCGAGGGCGAGTACATAGGGAGCTAACATCATGAGCAAGGAACGCGACATGCGCCGCACCGACTGGCAGCGCATCACAAAACGGCGGTATATTTCCCGCGAGGATGCCGACATTTTCGGCAACACCGGGCGAATTTCCCTTACTTCCATCGATGAAGTGACCGGGCCGCTCACGGTGCACTATCAGAGCCGCGCCGTTCTCATCGCTGATGCCGGGTATTCGTGGCTTCAGGCCGCCGTTCCCGGTGCATGCTGGTGGCTGACGGCGATGTTCGACAAATATGACCGGCTCATACAAATTTACTTTGACATTACCGCCGGCAGCCGGTTTGACGATCCGGAAAACCCGACATTTGAGGACATGTACCTCGATATCGTTGTCTCCGCCGACGGTTCGATCGAGGTCGTTGACCGCGACGAGCTGGACGAAGCACTACAGAGCGGCACGATTACTGCATCGCAACACCAGAACGCCATAGAAAACTGTGAAAAACTGGAGAGATTTCTCCGGGAAAACACCGCAGACGTTATGGCCTGGTGCTGCGCCCGGCAGAGGGAACTGAAGCGCGAAATATTATAAAAAAGAGGGAGAAGGTCACACGCCTTCTCCCTCTTTTGCATCCCGTGCGTCTCGGAAATCATTCCGGCAGAAAAACGCTGCAGCCAGGATAAACACGCAGCAAATCACCCATGTGACAGGTTCGCAGACGCACACCGCCATATACCCCCGTACAGGAACGATCCATAAAGCAAAGATTACCTTCCCGATCAATTCCAGCGAGCTGCACAGCAGAGGTGCCACCGTGTGGCGCATTCGCTGCAAGGTGCTGCGCAGTATTACAAGAACCGCCATTGGCGGGATCATGGGAATGCTGATTTTGAGATACTGCACAGCATTTTGTATCACCGCGTCGTTATCGCTCCCCGTGATTGCATGAACAGCGGCAGGGGCAGCCAGAAAGGTAAACACAAGCGCGGCAAGCCACCACATACCGTACAGC
>CAVIVK010000276.1:0-2334 GCA_963645975.1 Bifidobacteriaceae bacterium
CCGGTATCCCGCAGCGCGCGCACCGCGGCAGTCTTGCCGGAAAGCTCGATCTTCGCTTCCACGATGCACCGCTCGCGGCGCTTCAGAAACCGCCCGAAAAAGAGCCGCACCGCGGCATAGCACAGCCCGAAAGAGAGCACAAGCGTTTTGAGAGATGCGCCGGAGAGAACGCTGCGCGGCTCTGTGCCGGAGAGCAGCGAAATGCCGTATACCGCCCCGGCGAACGCCGACGAGAGCGCGAGAAAGCAGCCCCAGCCGCGCCAGAGCTCCGGCGGCGCGCCGAACGCGATCCACGCCATGAGCAGCGAGACGAGCGCCTTCACCGCGAGCGAAACGAGAAACGAGAGCGGGGGGATCGCGGCAAACACGGCGTATACCCCGCCGACCGCCGCGGCCGCGGCAAACCGGCCGCGGCACAGCGCCTTTCCGCGCAGTCTCGCGCACGAGAGCAGCAGCAGATAGTCCGTGAGCGCGTTGAGGAAAAAGAGCTCATCCACATAGATCACATTCATGTCCCAAGCATACCCCGCCGGGGACGAAAATGTTGTCCGAACGGGGACGGGGTATCTTGCAAAGCGGTGGCGGGATGTGTATAATATTTTGGCAAATTACCGTAACGAACCTGGGAAAGGAAGAAATAGAGTATGTCACAGTACCGTACCCATACCTGCGGGGAGCTCCGCGCCGCCGACGCGGGCAAAACCGTCACGCTGGCCGGCTGGATGGAGAACGTCCGCGAGGTCGGCAGCAACTTTGCGTTCGTCGTTCTGCGCGATTTTTACGGCACGACGCAGATCGTTGTCGATTCCGCGGAAATGATGAAGACCGTCAAGGGCATCAATAAGGAGAGCACCATCGCCGTGACCGGCACCGTCCGTCTGCGCGAGAGCCCCAACGCCAAGCTCGCCACCGGCGAGATCGAGGTCGTGCCCGAGAAGATCGAGATCCTTGGCCGCTGCCGCTACAACGAGCTGCCCTTCGAAATCAACCGCAGCCGCGAGGCCGACGAGAGCGCGCGACTCAAGTACCGCTATCTCGATCTGCGCAACCCCGCCGTCAAGAACAACATCATCCTGCGCTGCAACGTTGTTGCGGCGCTGCGCCGCGCGATGATGGACCACGGCTTCCTCGAGATCACAACGCCGATCCTCACCGCCTCGTCCCCCGAGGGCGCGCGCGACTATCTCGTCCCCGCCCGCAAGCACCCCGGCAAGTTCTATGCTCTGCCGCAGGCGCCGCAGCAGTTCAAGCAGCTCCTCATGACGA
The DNA here is from genome assembly GCA_963645975.1 of Bifidobacteriaceae bacterium. Classification (GTDB taxonomy): domain Bacteria; phylum Bacillota; class Clostridia; order Oscillospirales; family Oscillospiraceae; genus Apopatocola. The sequence goes on from CAVIVK010000276.1 coordinate 1,267, forward strand.
GCGGCTTTGATAAGTATTTCCAGATCGCCCCCTGCTTCCGCGACGAGGACGCCCGCGGCGACCGCTCGCCCGGCGAGTTCTATCAGCTCGATATGGAGATGGCGTTCGCCTCGCAGGAGGATGTGTTCGCGGTGCTCGAGGACGTGCTGCCGCCGATCTTCGCAAAGTACGGCACCTACGATATTGCTTCCCAGCCGCCGTTCCGCCGCATTCCGTATATGGAGGCGATGGACAAGTACGGCTCCGATAAGCCCGATCTGCGCATTGACCTCACCGTGACGGACATTTCCGCCATAGTGCAGGATACCGGCTTTGAGCCGTTTGTTGGCCAGGTAGTCAAGGCGGTGCCGGTCTCCGGCTGCACGCTCACCCGCAAGCAGATCGACAAGCTCTGCGCGGACGTCGAGGTGCAGGCGGGCCGCAAGCCCTATTGGCTGCGCATGGACGAGCACGGCGCTCTGGTCGGCGGCGTGGCGAAGTTCTTTGCGGGCAAGGAAGAAGCCCTCAAGGAGGCTCTCGGCCTTACGCCCGACACGCTTGTGCTCATCTCCGCCGGCAAGAAGACCGAGGCGCAGAAGACCGCCGGCGTCATGCTCAAAATGGCGGGCGCGCTCGTTCCCGGCCACATGGACGAGAAGCGCTACGAGTTCTGCTGGATCGTCGATTTCCCGATGTTCGAGATCGGCGAGGAGTCCGGCGAACTCGAGTTCTGCCACAACCCGTTCTCGATGCCGAACGGCGGTCTCGAGGCGCTGCTGGCCGCCGAGCGCGGCGAGCTCGACCCGCTGACCATTATGGCGTATCAGTACGATCTCGTGTGCAACGGCGTGGAGCTCTCCTCCGGCGCGGTGCGCAACCACGATCCTGACATCATGGTCAAGGCGTTTGAGATGGTGCGTCTCGGCGAGGACGACGTAAAAGCCAAGTTCCCCGCCATGTACAACGCCTTCTGCTACGGCGCGCCCCCGCACGCCGGTATCGCCCCGGGCGTGGACCGCATGGTCATGCTCCTCGCGGGCGAGAGCTCCATCCGCGAGATCATCCCGTTCCCGATGAACAAGAACGCGC
>CAVIVK010000277.1:0-3927 GCA_963645975.1 Bifidobacteriaceae bacterium
CCTCGGTGAGATCGGCGATCACATCGCCGCTGACACCGATGCCGATGGCGTTCCACGGCACGCCCGCCGCAGCCTGCGGAAATACGCCGAGCGTATGGTCAACAAAGTATGCGTCAAAGCCTTGCGCTTTGATTTCCTCGGGCGTCAGATTCCGTGTGAGCTGGTGGACGATTGACCCGACCATTTCCAAATGGCCGAGCTCTTCTGTGCCGATGTCGGTCAAAATTCCTTTGACTTCGTCGCTCGGCATGGCAAAGCGCTGGCTCAGATAACGGAGCGATGCGCCAAGCTCCCCATTCGGCCCGCCATACTGCGAAATGATGATCTTAGCAAGCGCCGGATTCGGATTGGCAATACGAACCGGATACTGAAGACTCTTCTTATAAATAAACATGCGTCAACCCTCCGTACCGCCGCGGTACTCCCACGGCCAGGGGCTTTTCAGCCAGGTATACGTTTCCGCGTTGAGAAGATCGCGTTTGGTGATCGGCCCATAGAGCTTGGCATAGCGCTGTGCGCCTTCCTCGGCCAGTTTGAGAAGATCCTGGTAGGCGGCAAACGCTTCCTTATCGTTTGCGTGGGTATCGAGATACAGCGAGAGATCATGCGCGGCAAAATCGATCGCCATGAGTTCGGCAAGCGGAACGTTCGGCGCGGCGTCGTTGACCATATTTCCGAGGGGCAGATCCAGACCCGGGAAAAGCGTGCCGCGCGCGAGCGCCTTTTCCGTCTCATACTGGGCCTGCGCGTTCTCCTGCGCGGGTACAAACCCGACCGCCAGCGGCGCACAGGGCGGCAAAACACCGCATTTGTATCCGCAGGCGGTCGCTGCGGACTCCTTACTATTCAAAACGATTCCTCCATATTTTGGGATAGAGAGCGCAGCTCTCAGCCCATCGTATGCCGGAGAAAACCGCTATGACCTTTTTTTGAAAAACATAAAATCGCGGTTGCTTTTTGGCCTGTTAATGATATACTATTATGTAAAGTGGAATATTACGGAACCATGGAATGGGGTTAACGATATGAAAGAGATTTTTCAGAAGAAACCAGAAGGGGAAAGCGGGGGAGGTCTTGCCTCTCTTGGCGGGAGCACGTGGTACGGCGTAGACAAGCTTTTGTTTGTCCGGCTCGGTGTTGCCGCCGTGCTGCTCTGCCTCGGGCTCTTTCTGCGCCTGGGAGACGGCATATCGCTCCTATTCCTGCTGCTCAGCACGCTGATCAGCGGCTTTGACGTGCTGTACCGCGCCTGCGTCCGTCTCGTTAAGGAACATTATCTCGGCGAGGAGCTTCTTGTCTCCATTGCGGCGATCCTCGCGTTTACGATTAACGAAGGGTATGAAGCCGCCGCTGTCATGCTGATTTATCAGGCCGGTTATATCGTTCGCTCGTATGCCTCAGCACTCACAAAGTCCAGCTATCGCGACCGCGTGGATCCTTACGTACCAAGCGTTACGGTGCTTCGCGGAGAGGAGAAAACCGCCATCTCGCCGGAAGAAGTCCAGCTCGGCGACATTCTCATTCTTGAACGTGGCCAGCGCGCTCCGGCGGATCTCGAAATTCTGGAAGGCTCCGCCACGCTCGATCTTGCCCCGATCTTTGGACATACGGCCCGTCGTGAAGTTACGGCCGGACAGAAGATCCCCGCGGGTGCCGTTAACAGCAGCGCCGCCGTCCGCTGCACGGTGCTCAGCGCCGCTTCGGATTCCGTTTTTGCCCATGAGATCGACGCCGTTTCCGATCCGGACGCGGTTTACGGTCCTGAGACCGATTCTGTAGAGCGATACGCGCGAGTTTATGCCCCGTTTGCTCTCGGCATCAGCGTTCTCATCGCGCTTCTCCTTTTGATCTTTTCCACGGTGCCGACTGAGGAGGCCATCCATCGCGCACTTGTACTTCTCATTATCGCCTGCCCGACGGCCTTTCTTGCACCGCTGCCGTTCATGTATCTTGCCGGACTTTTCCGCTCGCTGAAAAATGGCGTTGTTGTAAAGGACGCGTTTGTTCTGGACGGACTTTCCCGTGCGGGAGCGGTTGTATTCGATAAAGATGAAATGCTCTCCACCGGTTTTTACCGCGTATCCTCCGTGAAGTCGGAGCGGCTTGATCCTGCGGTGCTGCTCAAGGTTGCAGCGCACGCCGAATCCGGTTCGTCCACCGCTGTCGCTGCATCCATCGCCAAGGCTTACGGACAGGCGATTGATGCTTCTCTTGTGGAAGAATTTACCGAGGAGCCCGATGGCCTTACCGCCGTGATCGATGGGATCGATATCCGCATGGGCGACGCGGCATATATGGAGAAAAACGGCATCACCGTTACCGATCCTGTGGGCGACAGCGTTACCGTGTACATGTCCGTCAACGACCAGTACGCTGGCTGCATCTATCTTTCCGATACGATCCGCGATGATGCCAGAGCCTCCTTCAGCGCCGTTTCCGGCGCGGGGTGTGAGTGCATCATGCTCTCGGCGGACAGCCCCGAAAAGACCCGCACCGCCGCGGTTTCCGCCGGGGTACGCGAGTATTACGCACAATGCATGCCGATGGATCGACTCGAAAAAATTCAGGAAATCAAAGAGCGTTACCCGGTCAACAGCGTATTGTATCTGGGCGAGGCGAACGGCGATACGGCGTGCTTTAGCGCTGCGGATATCGGTGTTTGCGTCGACGGTCTTGCGTCAGAGACGGCCATGCAGACGGGAAGCGCCGTTATTATGGACAAGACGGCTTCTCCCATCGCGGGAGCGATCGACGCGGCGAAAGCCACACGCTCTACGGTTCGGCAGCTTCTGCTGGCTGTCCTCGCCATCAAAGCCGTACTGCTCATTCTTGCGCTGCTTGGCGTTACCTATCAGCTCTGGTTTGCAACGATGGTGGATACGGTTGCCGGAATTGCCGGAATTCTCTTTTCCTCGCGCATCTGGACGGAGCAGAAGTAATTCTCTTAAAACATTCCAAACGGGTTGGAGATTCTCCAGCCCGTTTTTCATGTGGAGAGCCGTGCTGTGAAAAGCATTGCCAGAAATCTGTTTTTGTGATAGAATAGATAAGATAAGAAAGGGGAGCGGTATGAAAATTCTTGGTATCGACCCAGGCGTTGCAACCGTCGGCTTTGGCTTGGTGGAATCCTCCGGCGTTCGACAGAGAATGATCTCCTGCGGTGTTATCACAACACCGGCGCATACGCCGCTCTCCTCCCGCCTTGACCAGATCTATACAGACCTGGAAGAATTGATCCGCTCCTGCAATCCGGACGCAATCTCCATTGAAGAGCTCTTCTTCAGCAAAAATATCACAACCGGCATCCCCGTAGCTCACGCCCGCGGCGTTATCCTGCTTTGTGCGTTTCGCTGCGGCGTACCCGTCTACGAATACACGCCCATGCAGATCAAGCAGGCAGTCGTCGGATACGGTAAGGCGGAAAAGCGGCAAGTCATGGATATGGTGCGTCGGATTCTGCATCTGACCGCCGTCCCGCGCCCGGACGATGCAGCGGACGCGGTTGCCATTGCGCTCTGCCATGCCCGCAGCGTCACATCGCTTTTGACAAGGGAAGGAGACCAGAACCTGTGTTCTACTATATAGAAGGCGTTGTTTCTCTGATCGACGGCTCCGTCGCGGTTGTAGACTGCGGTGGCGTAGGCTACGCCGTCAACACTACGGTTAATTCGCTCTCCCGTATCCGTATCGGTGAGAAAGCCAGGTTTTATACCTGCACGATCATCCGGGAGGACTGTTTTGATATCTACGGCTTCACGAGTACGGAAGAGAAGCGGAGTTTTGAACTTCTGACCGGTGTTTCCGGCGTCGGTGCAAAGGCGGCACAGGCGATTCTTTCTACCAACACCCCGGAATCGCTGTCGCTTGCCATTCTCTCCGGAAATGAGAAAGCGCTGACAGCAGCTCCAAGTAATAGGAAAAAGATTG
>CAVIVK010000278.1:0-3337 GCA_963645975.1 Bifidobacteriaceae bacterium
GCTCACGCGCTCGCAGACAAACTGCGTGCTCTGCACCTTTCCCTCCGGAACGGCGGCGGGGTCGGCGTACTGCGCGTTGATGGCCAGCCACTCCATCGGATCGGCCGTGCGGCGCATGGGGCCGGTGCCGTCCATGGAGCTTCCGGCATCGAGAAACGCCTGCCGGTAGGATGTATACTCCGCGGCGTCCTCTGCCGTCGGGAGCCGGAATTTCAGTTCTTCGTTCATGGTTTTTCCCTCTTTTCCGCAAATATTGTCCGCGCAGCGAACGCCTTCACCAGCGCTTCGTACCGCGGCATGTCCACAAGGCAGCTCAGCCCATGGCCCGCGCCGGGAAATGTATGGAATTCGATCTTCTCCGGATTGGCCGCGGCAATGGCGCGGGACATATCGCATGGCACAAACCGGTCGTCCTCGCCGTGGATAAGCAGGATCGGAACCTTCGCGCTCTTCACAGCGGAGAGCGCATCCGCCTGCACGAGATCGGCGCGGCCAAAAAGCTTTGCGCTCAGCCGCACGAAGGGATATAGCCACGCCATGGGAACAACCGAGTCCCGTCCGACAGAGCAGATGATGTCCTTTGCGCTTGTATACGGGCAATCGGCCACGATGCCGCGGACATTCTCCGGCAGATCGAGCGCCGACGCCATGAGCACCGTCGCCGCACCCATGGAAATGCCGCCGAGCAGAATGGGGATATCGCCGAACCGATCGGCTGCCCAGCGCGTCCAGAGTAAGACATCGTACTTCTCCATCGCGCCGAAGGTGATCGTGTGTCCGGCGCTGCCGCATTGGCCGCGCTCCTCAATGAGCAGCAGCGCGCAGCCCATGGAGCGGTAAATATCTGCCCCGGCGCTGAAATCGCGCGAGGGTGTTCCGCGGTAGCCGTGGCACGCGATCACAAGCGGCGCGCCCGGCTTAGCCGGATAGTACCGCCCCGTGAGGCGCAGCCCGTCGGCAGAAGTGATGTATACGCGCTCATACGGCAGCGCGTTGAGCGCGTCGATGGCGCGGGTGATCTCGTCCCGATAGACCTGCATCTGCGCATTGGTCGATATGTGGTGATCGTCGTTCTGTGCGCCGCGGGGCGAATAAAACGCATAGCGGTACAGCCCGTACAGCCCGCCGAGCGCGGCAAACGCCGAGGCAGATACGGCGCAGAGCGCGCCTTTTCGTTGGATCATGGTCAGCCCTTCTTTCCTGTGCATTATACCACAATTCACCCACAGAGCAATTGACATTTTCGTCCGCGCCGTTATTGACGTTCTCGCTTCATTGCGTTATAATCGTTGCGTAACATAAGTTGCATAACAATTATTGCGAAAAGGATGACCGACCATGCCGCCGAAAGCCAAATTTACCCGCCAGGAGATCGTCGACGCCGCCGTGGATATTGCCCGGCGCGCCCCGCTCGAAGCCGTCACCGCGCAGGAGCTTGCAAGCGTTCTCGGCACCTCCACGCGGCCGGTGTTCACGTATTTCCGCACGCTGGAGGAGGTTCGCGCCGCCGTGGTAGAGGAGGCCGGGCACATTTACAGCCGGTATGTGGAACGCGGCCTTTCGATGAATCCGCCGTTCAAGGGCTACGGCATGGAAACCATCCGCTTTGCGCGCGAGGAGCCAAACCTTTTCCGGCTGCTCTTTCTGCGCCGGAGAGACGCCGCCGAATTCCCGCCGACAGAAAACCACAGTACCGACATACGCCGTGCCATCAAGGACACCTTCTCGCTCACCGACGCTGAGGCCGACGAGCTGCACCGCCATCTCGGAATCTATGTTCACGGACTATGCACACTGATCATCACAGGCGTGGACGATGTGCCGGACGCGGAAGCCGCCCGCCTGCTCGGCGAAGTGTGCCGGGCGCTGCTCATTGCGCAGCGCGTGCCGCGCGACAGCCGAACGGCCATCGTGCCGGGCGAGAACGTCGACGCCGGGGCGCTCGGCGGGTATATCGCCGCGCCGGACAATAAACAAAAAAATTAAGAAATGAGAATAGGAGAATTGTCATGCTGAAAATCGATCATCTTACCAAGGCCTTCGGTGATAAGCTCGCCGTAGACGATCTCTCGCTGCACATCGCCCCGGGCGAAATTTACGGCTTCATCGGCCACAACGGTGCGGGTAAAACCACAACGCTGCGCTCCGTTGCCGGGATCCAGCAGTTCGACAAGGGCGAAATTTTCATCGCCGGGCATTCCGTGCGCACCGAGCCGCTCGAGTGCAAGCGCGCCCTTGCCTATATTCCTGATAACCCCGATCTTTACGACTTCATGAGCGGCATCAAGTATCTGAACTTCATCGCCGACATCTTCGGCGTAGGCGCGGACGAGCGCGCCGAGCGCATCCGCCGCTGGGCGGGCGAATTTGAGCTGACGGACGATCTTGCGCAGCCCATCGCCGCTTACTCCCACGGCATGAAGCAGAAGCTCGCGATCATCTCCGCCTGGCTGCACGAGCCGAAGCTCATTCTCATGGACGAACCGTTTGTCGGGCTTGACCCGAAGGCCGCACACATTCTCAAGGGCATGATGCGCGAGCATTGCGACAACGGCGGCGCGATTTTCTTCTCCACGCATGTGCTCGAAGTCGCCGAGAAGCTCTGCGACAAGGTCGCCATCATCCGCCGCGGCAAGCTTGTCCGCTCCGGCACGATGGACGAGGTACGCGGCGACGATTCGCTGGAGGAAGTGTTCCTTGAGCTGGAGGAGGACGCGAAATGACAAAAATTCTTCTCCGCAAGCAGCTCGCCGAGATCTTCCGCACGTATCTATACGACGCGAAGAAGAACAAGGCGCGCTCCAAAGGCAAGGTCATCACCTATTTTGTTCTGTTCGCGCTCCTCATGGTCGGGCTGCTCGGCGGCATGTTCACGTTTGTGGCGTTTATGCTGCGCAGCACGGTCGCAGCCGGATACGGCTGGTTTTACTATCTCATTTTCGCGCTCGCGGCCATTTGTATCGGCGCGTTCGGCAGCGTGTTCAACACGTTCTCCGGGCTGTATCTGAGCCGTGATAACGATCTTCTGCTCTCCATGCCCCTCCCGGTGCACTCGATCATGGCGTCCCGGCTGCTCACCGTGTTCCTCATGGGGCTTATGTACTCCGGCGTTGTCTCGATCCCGGCAGCGGTCGTATATCTCGCCACGGCAGGCTTTTCGCTGAGCGCCCTTCTCGGCGCGGTGATGTTTGTGGCGCTCATCGCGGTGTTCGTGCTCGTGCTCTCGTGCCTGCTCGGCTACGGCGTGGCACGGCTTTCGCTCAAGCTCAAGAACAAGAGCTTTATGACGGTCATTTTCGCGCTGCTCTTCATCGCCATTTACTACTTTGCCTATTTC
>CAVIVK010000279.1:0-4484 GCA_963645975.1 Bifidobacteriaceae bacterium
GCGCCGGCCGTGAAATTCATTGATCTGCGGCACAAATACAATATCGCAGCGCTGCCCGGCACGCGCGCCGAGAGCGGGCGCGGTCTGGGAGAAAAATACGCCGTCGTAGGTCTGGCCAAATTTTGAAAGCTTCAGCCGCAGATGCTTTCCGCCGCCGATGGGCTGCACGGAGTCGAGAGAAACGCTTTCCATATAAAGGAGCGGCCGCGGGTTGCCGTTGCCGCACGGCTCCAGCTCGTCGAGCGATTCGACAGAGGCCATCGTCAGAAGCTCCGGCGAGTCAACGAGAAGATCCGCCTCCAGCGCCGGAAGCGTCCGGTCGGGGTGGGAGAGATAGTATTCGCGAAGCCGCTCGCGCAGCTCGTCCACACGGCTGCGGTGCACCGTGACGCCAGCGGCCATCGCGTGGCCGCCGAAGCCTTCCAGACAGTCCGAGCACGCCGAAAGCGCCTCAAAGAGATTGAAGGAACCGGTACTGCGGCAGGAACCCTTGCCGCTCTCGCCATCGAGACAGATCATCACCGCAGGGACGCTGTAAGCGTCCGTCAGGCGCGAGGCGACGATGCCGATCACGCCGGGGTGCCAGTTTTCCGCTGCAAGGACGATCGGCGCGTCCGGCCGCTCGCCGTGCAGGCGTTCGACCGCCTCGCGCCAGATCTCCATTTCGAGCGCCTGGCGCTCGCGGTTTTTGGCGCAGAGCTCCGCGGCCAGCGCCCGCGCGCGGCGCAGATCGGTCTCTTCAAGCAGCCGCACCGCGAGACTCGGCTCACCGAGCCGACCGGCGGCGTTGATGCGCGGGGCGAGAGAGAAGCCCACGGTCGAAGCGGTGAACGGCTTATCGCGCACGCCCGCTTCCTCCGCCAACGCGAGAAAGCCCGGGCGGCAGTCGCCTGTGGCAATTTTCTGCAATCCGCAGCGCGTGATGAAGCGGTTTTCGCCGAGCAGCGGCATTACGTCCGCCACCGTGCCGACCGCGACAAGGTCGCCGTAGCGCGCAAGCATTTTGCCGGCGTCGCCGTCCATGGCGCACACGAGCTTGAACGCCACACCCACGCCTGCGAGCGCCGTGCCGATGCCGTTTCCGTCCGGTTGTTTGGGATCGACGACCGCCTCCGCCTCCGGGAGCGATTCGCGGCACTCGTGGTGATCGGTCACGATCATGTCCACGCCGCGCTGCGCGGCGTAGGCCGTCTCTTCGAGATTCGTAACACCGCAGTCCACCGTCACGATGAGCGTGACGCCCTTTTCCGCGAGCGCATCAATGGCGGCGTTGTTGAGCCCATACCCCTCGCGGATGCGGTCAGGGATATAGAGCTCGCAGGTGAGACCGCGTGAGCGGAGGTAATCGGTGAGCAGGCACGCGGCGGTGATGCCGTCCACGTCGTAATCGCCGTATACGGCGACGTGCTCGCCCGTCGCCACGGCGCGGGAGAGCCGCTGCACGGCGTCCACCATGCCGGTGAGCTCCAGAGGGTTCGTGAGCGTTTCCGCACCGCCGCGGAGAAATGAGCGCGCCGCGCCGGGATCCGAGAGCCCGCGCAGGTGTAAGATCGCCGCGAGCAGCGGCGTACAGCCGGCGGCAAGAAGCGGCCGCGGGATCTCCGCGCCGCGCTCCGGCACATTCCAGTTTGCGTATTTCATTCGGTCTTATATCTCCATTTTTTAATTACAAAAACAGAAGGCATTTTATAACACTTTATTTTAACAAATGTCCGCACAAACTGCAAGGGAACGGGGCGGAATATTTCCTTGACACGAGAGAAAATCGACGTTACACTTCCGGTAGAAATGTAATCAAGCGACAAAAGGAGACAACGCTATGCAATGGCTGGAATGCACCGTTCCCGGCGGGGACGATCCGGAGGAACTCTGCAACGCGCTTGCCGAACTCGGCGTCGGCGGAATGAGCATTGAAAACGAACAGGATTTCCACGATTTTCTGGAGAATAACCGCGCCTGCTGGGACTACGTGGACGAAGCGCTCGAGGAGAGCTTTTCCGGCGTGTCGCGCGTGAAGTTCTGGCTCTCGTGCGATGCCGAAGGCGAGAGCGTGCTCGCCGCGGTGCACGCTGCGGGCTATAGTGTCGAAACGCGCGTCATCGCCGACGAGGACTGGGAAAATAACTGGAAGCAGTACTATAAGCCCCTGCCCATCGGGGAAAAGCTCGTCGTCGTCCCCGCGTGGGAGGAGAAGCCCGCGGACGGGCGCGTGGCGCTGCGGCTCGATCCGGGGCTCATTTTCGGCACCGGCAGCCACGCCACAACGCGCATGTGCCTGGAAGCAATTGAAACGCTTGCCGCACCGGACAAGCGTGTGCTCGATCTCGGCTGCGGCAGCGGCATCCTCTCCATCGGCGCGCTCGTGCTCGGCTGCCGCGAGGCCGTCGGCTGCGACATTGACCCCAAAGCGCCGGACGTGGCGATGGACAATGCCGCGCTCAACGGCATTGGCGCGGATCGGTTTCGCGTGTACGCCGGGGACATCCTCTCGGATAAGGGCATGCGCACCGCGCTCGGCACGAATTTTGACATTGTGCTCGCGAACATCGTTGCGGACGTTATTTTGCCGCTCGCGCCGCTCTCGCGGGAATTTCTCGCGCCCGGCGGCACGTTTGTGACCTCCGGCATCATCGAGGGACGGCAGGACGAGATTGAGCACGCGCTCAAAAAAGCGGGCTATTCCATCGAAAAGCATTTTTGCGAAGAAGAATGGCATTGTTTTGTGTGTAGCGTGCGTGAATAACGGGCATACTACCCGTACAAAACGTACGGGAGGTAAATGTTCCATGATGATGAACGGCAGAAAATTTATGACGGGTCTCGGTATCGGCATGGTGGCGGGCGGTGCGCTTTGCATGATGATGGCGCCCAAGGCCAAACGCAACGACGGCAAGCGCATGGTGAGCCGCGCGCTCAAGGGCATGGGTGACGTGATCGACGACGTCTCCGACGCGCTGTGCCGCTGAAAGCCGAAAGCAACTTTTGACCGCCGAAAAGAAAAATTATTTTCAATTTTTCGAAAAAAGGGGTTGCTTTTTCCTGACGGCTGTGCTATCTTAAGTGAGCGTCACAGATATGCGCCGTTAGCTCAGCTGGATAGAGTGTCTGGCTACGGACCAGAAGGTCAGGGGTTCGAATCCCTTACGGCGTGCCAAAACTCCGACTGCATTTGCAGTCGGAGTTTTCTTTTTCCAATAAGTTAGTATTAAAGGCTCTTCGGCGGATTTCTGCCGAAGAGCCTTGCTGCAACAGGCTGTAGAAAAGATATGGCCAGCTCCGCTGCCGGGAAGCGTCAGTCCTCCAGAAGGGCGGAAGCCGTATCCAGATCGGTTACCAGAACATTGACGTATCCGCCGAGCAGCGCCGCCCGGATTGCGGCAAGCTTCTCCGCGCCGCCGGCGATGCCGATGCGGGTGGGGATGCGCAGATAATCCTCGTGGGAGATGGCAAGGATCCGGTTGGAAAAGGGCAGTTCTACCGGGTTTCCGGCAGAATCAAAGTAATGCGTGCAGATTTCCCCGGCCGGGGTCTCTCCGCCGGAGAACGTACCGCGGAGCTCCCGATCCGCATCCGTGATGTACCGCTCGTAGGTGGTGGCGGTGCCGATGCCGACCACCGCAATGGTGCATTGCTTCATGACGGCGTAGGCCTCCAGATAATACGGCTCCCGGGCAATGGATTCCCGGAGCGCGGCGTTGCTGACCAGCACGGGGGCATACAGCGGCTGCGGCAGAGCGGAGAGCTTTCGGGCAAAACGGTGGAGGATGCTGTCCACCTCCAGATTGTACTCCCGCTTGCTTTCGCTGCCCATGAGCTGCGTTACGACAAGGCCGGGCTTTTCCGTCTGCGGCATGCGGTCGACGAGACCGGCCACGGCGCGCCCGGGGACGCAGCCGATAACATCGCCCTTTTTCACGATGGATTTGAGATACTGCCCGGCCACGATGCCGAGATCGTCGTACAAATGCGCAAGCCCGGCGCTGTGGGCGAGACGGACGGCTTTCAGATGGTATTTCCTCTCCAACGCCGATTCCGTTGCATAGTATTCCTCCGGGCTCTGCTCCACGGTGATGCGGACAATGCCCCGGTCGATACACTCCGCCAGGATCCGGTTCACCCGCTGGCGCGAGATACCCAGCCTGTGCGCAATCTCATCCTGCGTTTGCCCGGCCTCGTAGTAGTAATAGGCGATCCGGGTATATTCGCTTTTCTGCTCCGGGGTCAGGGAATGCATACTCATAGCCGAAACCGTCCTGTTTTTGATGGTATTTATATTTTACATGATCCCCGATGGTTTTCAAGCCCCAGCTTACGCAAAAAAGCCCCTGCAGGGGCTTTTTGTATGCGTTAAACATTTTTCTTATCAGGGTTTTAGGATAATGCGGTAGGTGTTGGGCTCCACGGCCTCCTGGAAGGCGCGGTCGATCTCAGCCATGGGGACCCGGTCGGAGATCAGAGCGGAAACGTCGATGAGCTTGCGGCTG
>CAVIVK010000280.1:0-21388 GCA_963645975.1 Bifidobacteriaceae bacterium
CCCTTAATAGGGGAGGTGGCAAAAACGAAGTTTTTGACGGAGGGGTTTCCCCTCGCAAACCAAGGACAACACCATGAAAAACTACCGTTCCCCCCGCAGAGAAACCGAAGAACCCGCCTCCCGCCGGGCACGGCGCACCTCGCAAAAGCGCGTCATGCTCATCGGCTGGATCTTTCTCGGCGTCATGCTCGCCGCGGCGATCGCCGCCATCATCCTCCTGCTTCCCGGACGGGACAAGACCCCCGAAACGGAGGACCGCCCGCTCTCCGTGCCGCAGCTCAACCCCGGCGCGGGCGGCAGCGCGTTCCAGACCGAGCAGACCGCCGCGCCCATCGAAACCGGCAAAACCGGCAACGGGCGGCGCGTGTCCATCACGCGGTTTGACTGCGACTATACCCCGCCGGAGACCGTGACGGCCGGCATTTTAAAATCCGTCGATCTCGCATCGCTCGGCGAGACCGTCGCGGCGAACGTCGCCTCGAACGGCTGGGGCGCTGTGACATATTCCGTTTCGGAAAACGGCTCGCTTCTCCTCCAAAACCCGAACGCCGCGCCCCTCACGCCGGACAATTACGATAAGCAGGAAGCATTCCTTGCCTCCTCGCAGCCGGAGGCCGCGGCGCGCACGTTTTTAGAGCACAGCGGCCTCATCGGTCTGCTGCGCAATTACGGTCTCGAGCTCGGCACAACGGCGGAAAACGACAACGGCGAGATCACCTTCCGCGGCACGGGCAGCACCGCGCAGAGCGAGTGCAGCGTGCGCTTCAGCTTCCTTTATACCGGCGACTTCAACCAGGCGGTTGTCCGCGCCGTGTATCTCGACGGCGCGGCGGACGTCCCCTCGCTCGCACTCAAAAAGGCGGCCTCCAACGCCGTCACGTGGGACAGCGCTGACGACGGTACGGTCTCCGTGACCGCCGTGGAGCTTCGCAGCGTGCGCGGCCTGCCGTTTTACGCCTTCACCTGCTCGGACGGCTCGGTTGCCTACGCGCTCGCCTGCGACGAGAGCGCGCTCGATGCCGTTTCCGGCGCGCGGGAGATTTACGAGGAGATCATGCGCGACGGTCTTCGCGAATACGTCGAGATCAGCGGCGCGGAGTGATCCCCGTATCCGGACGAAACGTCCGTTTTTCAGCAGAATGACGGATTTCGTCCGTCTCAGTGAAACATTTTTCGCCACGGTACGGAAATGTTACACTTTGAGTGAAGAAAAACACACTACTGGATGATTTACTGTTTTACACTTTATTCGTTAAAATTAGTAAATCCAACCGGGGGTCTTTGTACATACTAACCACGCTCCGGTAAAGTGTTTACCGTGAGGAGAAAAACGTATGCGCGAGGATTACAGAGAACGATTTAGAATACTTGGTCTGCGAATTGCCTATTACCGCAAAATGCGCGGCATGACGCAGGAGCAGTTCGCCGAGGCAATCGGCCGGAGCGTGAGCTTCGTGAGCCAGATCGAGGCGAACAACGCCGCCGAGGTCAAGGGCGTGTCGCTCGAAACGCTCTTTCTCATGAGTGAGAAGCTCGGCGTATCCATGGCGCGCCTCTTTGAGGACTGAGCCGGATACATAAAGTTTATTAACGCTATCCGCGTTTAATAAAAAAGTTTGAAAATCCAATAAGGAGGAGAACAAACAATGAAGAAATTCCTTGCGCTGCTTCTTGCCGTTGTCATGGTGCTGAGCCTGGCCGCGTGCGGAAGCCAGCCGGCCGAGACTCCTTCGGCGACGGAAGCTCCCGCTGCGACGGAAGCTCCGGCCACCAGCGAGCCTCTTGCGGCTGACACCTATCTGCTGGAAGACTTTGACGCCGAAGGCTACACCGACGAGTCGTCCTCTCTGTACCAGGAAGTCCTGGGCGAGTTCGACGCTCTCTTCGAGGAAGCTAAGGCTGCCGAGACCGTCTCCGAGCGTTACGCTCTCATGGCCATCGCCGAGGCGAAGCTGCTCGAGTCCGGCGTCATCCTGCCCACTTCCCGCCGCGGCGGCTACTACGCCATCTCCCGCGTCGCTCCCTACACCGTGAACAGCACGCTGTGGGGCAACGACTCCGACCGCTTCCATGACGCTCTCGTCGCCACCGAGCCCATCACCAAGGCCGACCGCGACGAGCTCCGCACCATGTGGAACGAGCTCAAGGGCACCGGCACCTACCTTGCGAAGGCCGAAGAGTACCTCACCGGCAAGGGCTACGAGCTGAAGGACACCTACTCCCTCGGCTACTCCAGCGACCCTGTGACCTGGGACGCTCTCGCCACCTCCCGCTCCGCCGACTCCGAGGCCATTGTCAACACCTATGACGGCCTGATGGAGTATGATGTGGAGAACGTGCAGCAGCCCGCTCTCGCCAAGTCCTACGAGGTCTCCGAGGATGGTCTGGTTTACACCTTCCACCTGCGCTCCGGCGCTGTCTGGGTTGACTCCCAGGGCCGTAAGGTCGCCGACGTCAAGGCCGACGACTTCGTTGCCGGCATGCAGCACATGCTCGACGCCGCCGGCGGTCTGGAATACCTCGTCTGCTCCCAGGAGGGCGGCGGCTGTGGTATCGCCGGTACTGACGACTACGTCAACCAGGTCAACACCGACTTCTCTGCCGTCGGCGTCAAGGCTCTTGACGATCTGACCGTGCAGTACACCCTGGCTGAGCCCTGCTCTTACTTCCTGACCATGCTCGGCTATAACTGCTTTGCCCCGATGTCCCGCGACTACTTCCTGTCGCAGGGCGGCGGCTTCGGCGCGGACTACACTCCCGACTCCGAGACCTACCTCTACGGCAAGACTCCGGAAAACATCGCTTACTGCGGCCCGTACCTCGTGAAGAACAACACCGCGGAGAGCACCATCACCTTCGTTGCCAACCCGTCCTACTGGAACGCCGATGGCATCAACATCCACACCCTGACCTGGCTCTTCAACGACGGCACCGACGCTACCAAGGCCTACACCGACACCATGGCCGGTACGCTCGACGGCGCTAGCCTGAACGCCTCCGCCGTGGAAGCGGCGAAGAACGACGGCGTGTTTGAAGAGCTCGCCTACACCTCCCTGACCGACGCGACCGCGTTCTCCGCGTTCGTCAACGTCAACCGCCACAACTTCTCCAACGCGACGGACACCACCTCCGTCCGCTCCACCCAGACCGTCTCCCAGGCGGATCGCACCGCTCTGGCCGTGAAGAACCAGGCGTTCCGCCAGGCTCTCCTCCTCGCCGTTGACCGCGCCGCCTACAACGCGCAGTCCGTCGGCGAAGAGCTCAAGCTCAACAGCCTCTGCAACTCCTACACTCCGGGCAACTTCGTCTTCCTCGACGAGGAAGTGACCGTTGACATCAACGGCACCGCCACGACCTACCCCGCCGGCACCTTCTACGGCGAGATCCTCCAGGCACAGCTCGACGCTGACGGCTTCCCCATCAAGGTGTGGGATGCTGAGCTCGCTACTGGCGACGGCTTCGACGGCTGGTACAACCCCGAAGCGGCTGCCGAGTATCTCGACAAGGCCATCTCTGAGCTGGACATCGAGATCACCGCGGAGAACCCGATTTATATCGACCTGCCGGCCTTCACCGCCAGCGAGTCTTACTACAACAAGGCCAACGCCTTCAAGCAGTCCGTGGAAGCGGCTCTCGGCGGCAAGGTTATCATCAACCTGACCGAGTGCGTTGACTCCACCGCGTGGTACTACGCCGGCTACTACACCGACTACGGCTACGAAGCCAACTACGACGTGTACGACGTCTCCGGCTGGGGCCCCGACTACGGCGATCCCGCGACCTATCTGAACACCATGCTGCCCGATTACTCCGGCTACATGGCGAAGTGCGTTGGCGTGTTCTGATCGCTCTTCGGATATCGGAAAAGTCACAGCGACGCTTTGCTGCTTAGGCGGCAGAGCATAACCGGATAAGAGGATGGGGATTCCTCCATCCTCTTATTCCGCATTTATGACGTATTGAGTTTTCATCCGTTTTATCGGATTTTATGCATATGTCTCCGGCACATGCCACCGCAATTTTCCCCTGCTTCTCCACAGAAAAACAACGGTAAGTTGAGTGATATGCTATGACGAAATATTTATTGAACCGGCTGCTACGCGGCCTGCTGTCCATCGTTATCATGGTGAGCATCATCATGGTGATGATATATTCCATGCTCGATCGAAATCTGATCTTTGCGGCAGATTCGACCTATCGAAATTTGGGCAACAATCAGCAGACCGTCTATAAATACCGCAAATGGAAGGAATACGGATACATAGATTATGTGACGTATTCCGACTATCTGCTGCAGCTCACCAACAACGGCGAGCTCGACGAGGAAACCCGTACCCAGGTCGTCAACTTCGGCAAGAAGGAGGACGACGACAAGGGCGAGACGCTTGAATACGTGCAGAAGTTCCGCGAGTACTATGAATCGCAGGGCTATACCGTCGTGCGTCTCAAGGCGATCATGGCCTCGCCGAAGAAGTACGCCACCGGCGGCCAGCAGCAGTATTTTGCTTATAAAGACCTTCCGCTTACGAACCGTCTCTGGAAGTATCTTACGGGGCTGATCTCCGTGGATAATATTCATAAAGTCCAGGAGGATATCGGCGAGCGCGGACTCACGTTCACGCTGCACGATCCCGTGTACGGCGGCGAGAAGTTTGCCCCCGCCATCATCGGCAACGGCACGCTGCACAAGTATCTGCTGTATACGAACGACAAGTTCCCATTCATCCACCAGAACCTCGTTTCGATCAATCTCGGCAAATCGTACACCGTCAACCAGGGCGTGGACGTGTTTGTCACGATGAACCAGACGCAGGGCTCCTATGTGCAGGAGGAGATGACGTTCCCGACCGGTCTCACCGAAATGTCGGCGGACGATCTCCACTCCGCAACGTATGTTGCGGGCTCGCGCGAGACGAACATCGTCTATCAGGATCGCTTTACCGATGACTACACGAACGTGAACACGAACAAGAGCGGCCTTTCCAAGATCGGCTACTCGTTCACGATCGGCATCATTTCCGTGGCGCTTTCCTACCTGCTCGGCATTCCTCTCGGCATCATCATGGCGCGCAAGAAGGATAAGTTCATCGACCAGCTTGGCACGGTGTACATCGTCTTCATTCTCGCGGTGCCGAGCCTTGCGTACATCTTCCTCTTCAAAGCCATCGGCGGCAAGCTCGGCCTGCCGACGACGTTTGACATGGAATCGACCAGCAAGCTCGTTTACTTCCTGCCGATCATCTCCCTGTCGCTGCCGTCCGTCGCTTCACTGATGAAGTGGCTGCGCCGCTACATGATCGACCAGATGAACTCCGACTACGTAAAGTTCGCCCGTTCCGGCGGCCTTTCCGAAAGCGAGATCTTCAACCGCCACATTCTCAAGAACGCCATCATCCCGCTCGTGCACGGCATCCCGGCGAGCGTTCTCGGCGCTCTCGTCGGCGCGATCATCACCGAGCGCGTGTACGTTGTTCCCGGCGCCGGCAACCTGCTTACCAAGGCGATCAACATGTACGATAACGGCGTCATCGTAGGCGTGGCTCTGTTCTACGCGGTGCTGTCCGTTGTCTCCATCCTGCTGGGCGATATCCTCATGTCCATGGTCGACCCGCGGATCTCGTTCACATCGAAGGCGAGGTGAGAAGTTATGAACAATGAATATGTCAACATCGACGATCTCGAACTGCCGCAGGAGGAGCTTTTCTCCCGCGTTGACCACAACGATCTCGAATCCGAAAAGATCACCGCGCCGCGCTACTCCTATTGGAAGAGCGTGTTCCGCGTCTTCTTCCGCAAGAAGATCAACATCATCATTCTCGTAGCTCTCGCCATCGTTATCGTTTTCACCTACATTTACCCGTCCCTCTCCGGCTACGACCGCTTCGCCAACCTGCTCGACCCCGCGGCCAAGCACCTGACGCCCTCCGCCGCCATGGCAAAGTTCGGCTCCAACATCCATTGGATCCTCGGCGCGGGCGCGTCCGGCGAATCCACGTTTGACGCCATGTGGAACGGCGCGCGCATTTCCGTGTCGCTCGCTTTCATGTGTGCGCTCATCAACATGACGGTCGGCGTCGTGATCGGCGCGCTCTGGGGTTTCTCCAAGAAGGTCGATATCTTCATGACCGAGGTGTACAACGTCATTGCGAACGTCCCGTACATCCTGCTCATCTCCGTGCTCGTGCTGATCTTTTCCCCGAGCTTCTGGACGATGGTGTTCGCCCTGACCGTGACCGGCTGGATCAGCATCGCGTACTTCATCCGCACGCAGGTCATCATCATCCGCGACCGCGAGTATAACCTTGCGTCCCGCTGTCTCGGCACGAACGTGTTCCGCATCGCCGTGCGCAACATTCTCCCGTTCATGACGAGCATTATCGTAACGCTGGCTGCGACGGAGATCCCGTCCTACATCTCCTACGAGGTGTTCCTCTCCTACATCGGCATGGGCCTTTCCGACATGTCCCTCGGCAAGCTGATCTACAGCGCCGAGAGCGCCATGGTCACGCCCGGCTGGGGCTTTGAGTTCTGGTCACCGGTCGCGCTCGCGTCCTTCATCACCGTGGTGCTGTACGTTGTCGGCCAGAATCTGGGCGACGCGTCCGATCCGCGGACGCATATGTGAGGAGGAGATAAGCTATGGAAGAAAAGAAAGTTCTCCTCTCGATCAAGGATCTGGAAGTCAAGTTCCGCGTCCGCGGCCGTATTCTCACGGCCATCCGCGGTATCTCCCTCGATATCTATGAGCATGAGTCGATCGCCATCGTCGGCGAGTCCGGCTCCGGCAAGTCCGTTTTCACCAAGACGTTTGCCGGCATGCTCGACAGCAACGGCTTTATCTCCAACGGCAGCATCATCTTTGATGATGAGGATCTGGCCGAAACCGTCGTCCCCATCAACAGCGGCACGACGCAGCTCATGCACCACGCGCAGACGAAGCTCGACGAGTATGCGCCCCTCGCCTTCGGCGGGGAGACGTACCGCGAGATGGTCGCCCTTGAAGCCGAAAAGAAGGCGCGCTTCACGCTCTCCGATGAGGAAGCGCAGCGCTATACCGACAAGATCGACGAGCTGAAGTTCCAGAGAACGGAAGCCTTCAACCTCCGCCAGACGCTCGACGGCAGCAAGGACAAAGTCCAGATCCGCGAAATTTCCCAGCAGATCAGCTCTTACGACGAGCAGATCAAAAAGCTGGAAGAGGAAAAGACCAAGGCGATCCACTCCCATAAGGAAGCCGCACAGCACGACAGCGAGTATGCCAAGCAGTTTGAAGCCCGCATGGCGGAGCTCAAGGCGAAGTATGAAAAAGAGATCGCCCAGCCCATCACCGCGGAAATGAAGCAGCGCAACGAGATCCTTGCCAAGGAGATCGCGCTCTCCGTCGGCCGTTACCGTCCGGTGAAGCGCACCCGCGCGGCCAACAAGCTCATTGCGGCTCTCCATGAGGCGATGAAGCTTGGTGTCGATCTCGATAACGATGCCGAGCGCAACAAGGTGTTCGACACCGTGGCTTTCCGCGTCCGCTATGTTGACGAGACCGCGGAGCGCCTGCATGGCCGCTGCGTGATGAACCTTGCGAACATCCGCAACGCCGAGGACTGGACGCAGATTCGCGGCAAGAAGATCGCCACCGTGTTCCAGGACCCGATGACCTCTCTGAACCCGATTCTCACCATCGGCAACCAGATCACCTCCATCATCATCAAGCACCAGCATTGCTCCGAGGTGGAAGCGCGCCGCCGCGCGATCGACCTGATGTACAAGGTCGGCATCCCCAACCCCGAGCGCCGGTTTGACGATTACCCGTTCCAGTACTCCGGCGGCATGCGGCAGCGTATCGTTATCGCGATCGCGCTCTCCTGCCAGCCGAAGATCCTCATCTGCGACGAGCCCACCACCGCGCTGGACGTTACGATCCAGGCGCAGATCCTGCAGCTCCTCAAGGATCTGCAGCGCGAGCTCGGCTTCACGATCGTGTTCATCACGCACGACCTCGGCGTTGTTGCGAACGTTGCCGACCGCGTCGCCGTGCTCTATGCCGGCGAAATGGTCGAGCTCGGCACCGTGGAGGAAGTGTTCTATGATCCGCGCCATCCCTACACGTGGGCGCTCCTTTCGAGTCTGCCGCAGCTGGCGCAGAAGAACACGAAGCTCTATTCCATCACCGGCACGCCGCCGTCTCTCTATAACAAGATCGTCGGCGACCCGTTCGCGCCGCGCAACCCGTACTGCCTGAAGATCGACTCGCTCAAGGAGCCGCCGATGTTCAAGGTGACGGAAACGCACTACGCGAAAACCTGGCTGCTTGACCCGCGCGCCCCGAAGATCGAAAAGCCGGAAGCGATTGACAACATCCACGAAAAGCTGCTCGCAGCGTTCAACATTTGAAAGGAGGAAAGCGTATGAAAACCGATACCGCAGCGCATCTGCCCGAACACGGCCCCATGACCGAAGACGGCAGAGAAATCCTCCTCTCGCTCAAGAACGTAGATATTACGTTCGGCAAGGGCGACAACGCCGTCCGCGCCGTGAAGAACGCGAGCTTTGATATCTATAAGGGCGAGACGTTCTCCCTCGTCGGCGAGTCTGGCTCCGGCAAAACGACCATCGGCCGCGCCGTCATCCGCGTGAACCCCTGCGCCGCCGGCGAGATCGACTACAAGGGCGTGCGCATTTCCGGCAAAATTCCCCGCTCGCTCGACCGCGAAGTCATCCGCAACATCCAAATGGTGTTCCAGGATCCCGCCGCCTCGCTCAACGAGCGCGCGACCGTCGATTACATCATCTCCGAAGGTCTCTATAACTTCCATCTCTACGAGAACGAAGCCGACCGCGTCCGCAAGGTGGAAAAGATCGTCGAGGAAGTCGGCCTTCTGCCCGAACATCTGACGCGCTACCCGCACGAGTTCTCCGGCGGCCAGCGCCAGAGAATCGGCCTTGCCCGCGCAATGGTCATGGAGCCGGAATTCGTTGTGGCCGACGAGCCCATCTCCGCGCTGGACGTTTCCATCCGCGCGCAGGTGCTCAATCTGCTCAAAAAGTTCCAGGAAGAGCGCGACGTTACCTATCTCTTCATCGCGCACGACCTGTCCATCGTCCGCTTCATCTCCGACCGTATCGCCGTTATCTACAAGGGCGATATCGTGGAGATTGCCGAGACCGACGAGCTCTTCAATTACCCCCTGCACCCCTACACCCGCTCGCTGATCTCCGCCATCCCCATTCCCGATCCGAAGCTGGAGAAGAACAAGGTGCTCTTCACCTACGATCCCTCCGTCCACGATTACAGCGAGGATAAGCCCGAGCTCGTGGACATCGGCCATAACCACTTCGTGTATGCAAACAAGAAGGAAGTCGAGGAGTATAAGGCTGTCCGCGAAAAGAACGAGCCGCTCAAATCGATCACCATTCTTGACCCCGATGCTCCGCACGAAGAGAAGCACGAAGAGATCGTCCACACGAAGGAAGAGGAAGAATTCCTCCAGACGCCGGTGCACGATACCGGTTCTCTCTGGTACGCGATTCTCTCGTTCTTCCTGCCGATCCTCGGCCTGATCGGCGCGTGGGTGTTCCACCATTTCCACCACATCCGAAACTACAAGATGTGCCGCCGCGGCGCTGTCGCCGGTCTGATCGTGATCGCCGCCGTACTGATCTTGTTCGGAATCTTCCTGTTGTTGTCGCTGATTTAAGCGCCGATTAACAAGGCACACACCGCATCTGACGGAAAGGGCTGCTTGCAATGAATCGATACGCACGTGACAAACGTGAATCCCAGCCAAAACCGGTCGAGCGGATAGAACTCAACGAGGATAAGCTGCCGCAGCGGCTTATCCTCGTTGCCGTTTTGCTCGTCATCGGTATCGCCGCGCTCGCCTACGGACTCAGCCGCGCCACGTCCTCGGACGTTGGCTGGACGGAGATTCCCGCCGCGACCGGCGAGACGAACGTCGCCGGGGAATTTATCCTGCACTATAATCTTGGCCAGGCGGATCTCGGCCCCACGGCGGAGCGCAAGGCGGTCAGCGTTGTATACTCCGATGCCGTCGCCACGGCGTGGAGCGTTTTCGCCTCGCCGGACGCCTCGGAGGAAGCGGGCAATCTCGCCTTCCTCTGCGTGCACCCCAACCAGACGGTCGTGATCAGCGAGGCGCTGTATACGGCGCTCCAAACGCTGGAGGATGCCGGAAGCCGCCTGATTTATCTCGCACCGGTGTATGAGATGTATGATTCGCTCTTCGTCTGCGCCGAGGACAGCGAGGCCGTGAACTTCGACCCCGCGCGCAACGCCGATCTCGCGGCGTTCTGCGCCGAGGCGGCGGCCTATGCCGCCGACAGCGAGAGCGTAAACATTGAGCTCCTTGGCGATCAACGTGCGCAGCTCACGCTCTCAACAGAATACATGGATTTCCTCCGGGAAAACGGCGTGGTCTCCATCCTCGGCTTCGGCTGGGCGCGCAATGCTTTCATCGCGGATTATATTGCCGCAGAGCTCATCGCGCGAGGCTACGAAAACGGCTGGATCGAAAGCGAGGACGGGTTTGCCCGGTATCTGAGCGGTGCGGGCGCACAGAGCGTCGCCGTGCTGCAAAATGGCGCGGCCGCGGCGTATGTCAGCGGCTCCGGCTGGACGAGCGCCGTGTCGCTGTGCAGCTATCCGCTCCGCGGCGCGAGCGTATCCCGCCACTATGTCTATGCCGACGGAACACCGGTTGCCGGGTATGTTGACCCGGCGGACGGCGTAGCCAAAGCGGCGCTGCCGGAATTGCTTGCCGTTTCGAAAACAGACGAATGCGCTGTGCTTGCGCTGAAAACCGCGGCGGCTTTTGCCGCCGATACCTTCCGGCCGGAAGCTCTTGACGGCGTGTCCGCCGTGTGGAGCGAAGGCGGGGAAATTCAAACAAACGATGAATCTCTGGTGATTCAATGAGTAAAAACAAATCTTCGGAATGGAAGACGCAGGCACGCGAAATCTGGCGTCTGAGTGTTCCGGCCATCCTGACGCAGATAACGACCGTTGCGATGGAATACATCGATTCCGCCATGGTCGGCGCGCTCGGCGCGAACGCCTCGGCAGCTATCGGGCTCGTCGCATCGAGCACGTGGCTCGTCGGCGGGCTTCTCGGCGGCGTATCCGCCGGGTTTTCCGTGCAGGTGTCGCACCAGATCGGCGGCGGGGACGACCGCGCCGCGCGCACCGTTGTGCGGCACGGACTCGTCGTGGGGCTTGCGTTCTCGGTCGTTTTGGCGGCGCTCGCCGCGCTTGCCAGCCGCCCTCTGCCGTGCTGGCTGCACGGCGAGGAAGCGATCCGCGCCGGGGCAAGCGCCTATTTCCTTGCGTTCGCGTTCATGGTGCCGTTTTCGCAGCTCAACTCTCTGTGCGCGTCGTTTTTGCAGAGCACCGGCGACATGGTGACGCCGAGCATTTTGAATGCCGCCATGTGCGGGTTGGATGTGTTCTTCAACTCGCTGCTCATCCCGCGGCTTGGCGTGTTCGGCGCGGGACTCGGCACGGCGAGCGCCTGCGCGGTCGTAAGTCTCCTGATGGCGTGGCGCTGCCTCCTTTGCAACCCGCATCTGCGCCTGAACCGAAGGGAGAAGGATGCCCTGCATCCCATGATATTGAAAAAGGCGTTTCGCATTGGCTTCCCGGTTGCGCTGCAGGAGGTTTCGCTCACCACCGCCATGGTGCTGCAAACGCGCATCATCGCGCCGCTCGGCGCGGTGGCGGTCGCGGCCAATTCCTTCGCCGTAACGGCGGAGGGCTTCTGCTATATGCCGGGGTTCGGTCTCGGCGCGGCTGCGGCCACGCTCGTCGGCCGCAGCATCGGCGCGGGGAAAGCGAAACTTGCCAAAGAACAGGGGAACATCTGCATCGTGATGGGCGCGCTCTTCATGACCGTTACGGCGGGGATCATGATGATCGGCTGCCCGTGGGTCTTCCGGGTGCTGACACCGGACGAGAGCGTGCGCGCTCTCGCCGCGGAGGTGCTGCGCATCGGGCTGCTTGCCGAACCGCTCTACGGCGTATCCATCGTTGCGGCGGGCGCGCTTCGCGGTACGGGCGACACGTTTGTGCCGAGCATTATGAATCTGTGCAGCATCTGGCTCGTGCGGCTGGGGCTTGCGCTCGTGCTCGTGCCGCAGCTAGAGCTGCGCGGCATGTGGATCGCCATTGCGGTGGAGCTTTGCGTGCGCGGATTGCTGATGCTCATCCGTCAGCTTACAACCAAATGGTACGATACGTATAAAAAAGAACCGGTATGATTTCTCATACCGGTTCTTTGCATATGGGGCTTGCTTGACTGCGTCAGCAGGTAATTCCGTAAATGTGCGGATTCATTTCGGAATACTGCGGCTCCTCCCACCAGCGCGGGCCGCCGTCCCAGTCTTCGAGAATGAACTCCTCGCCCCAGTCGTCCACGATGATCTGGTTGCCGTTTTCGTCCACGCCGTTCGTGCCGCCGGGCATATAGTACATGTGGAAGAAATCACGCATTTCGTAGTAGTACGGGTTGTACCGCCAGATGCCGCCGGACGGTTCGCAGCCGTCGTAAAGGAAAAGCGTGGTGTCCGGCAGCGCTCTTGCGAGCTGACGGCGCTCTGTTGCAACGAGCGGAACGCTCGGATACCAGAGAAGCTCGAGCTGTGTGAGCTTCGGCAGCACCGCCCAGGCGTT
Source organism: Bifidobacteriaceae bacterium (assembly GCA_963645975.1). Taxonomy (GTDB): domain Bacteria; phylum Bacillota; class Clostridia; order Oscillospirales; family Oscillospiraceae; genus Apopatocola. The sequence continues at coordinate 12,680 of CAVIVK010000280.1, forward strand.
GTCGTGCTTTACCTTCGTATACGGCAGGTTGACTGCCTTGAGCGCCGTGCATTCGATCAGCGGCGAAAGATCGGTGACCTCGGTCTGGAACATCTCGAGATACCGCAGCTCCTTGAGCTGTGCAAGCGGGGAGATGTCTGAGATCGGACACTCGGCGATGATGAGATACGTCATGTGGGGCATATACTGCAGGAAGCTCAGATCCGTAATGTTCATGTGGCCGATGTCCAGCCCCTTGAGATCGGTGCAGTATTTCCAGCAGTCAATATCGTCGTTCGTGAGATAGACCTTGTCGTTGCCCCATGCCGCGGCAATGAAATATTCCGCGTCGGTGCGGAGATAATAGTTGCCGAAGTACACCTTCCATACGATGCGAATGTCCTCGTATTTCTGGTTGAGCGCGTCAAGCTGCTCATACGAAAGATTCGTGTCGCACATCTCAACCTTTGTAAGCATGGGAAGCTCGGCGAAGGAAGTCTCCAGCGCGGAAACGTCGGAAATCGAATAATTGTTGAGATCAAGAAGCTCAATGTTCCACTCAACATCCATTCCCTCGACGGAGACCGTCCACCCGGCGGAGATGTCCGGGTGCTGCTCGATAAATGTGAGCCGGTCGGCAACCGGGGCGGTGCACCCGGTCATATCGACCGAGCGCAGCAGCGGGAGAAGATCGAGCGCGGCGGTGAGCTGCGCGAGCGCCGCGCCGTCCTCACCGCTCAGAGACATTTCAAGCGCGGTGTTGGAAATGCGCTGCGAGCCGACCTGCACGCTCCAGAAGAAGCTGATGCCGGGATAGGCTGCGACGAGCGAGTGCTGCTCGTCAACCGTGAACGCGGCGTCCGGCAGATATACGGTGCGCACCGACGGGAAGTGCGAAAGCTGGGAGAGCACTTCCATGGCGGTTGCGGCGGTGCCGGAAACGGTGAGCTCAACGGCCTCGGAATCAAACCACAGCGCGCCGATGCAGAGACTGTAGCGCATCGCGCAGTCCGGAAGCTCCGCGCGGAGCGTTTCCATCGCGTCCGGCGCGGTGCAATGGTTCACGGTGAGCGAGCGGAGATTTTCGAAAAGGCGGATATTCTCCCAGTCGTTCGGAAGATCTTCAAGCGTGAGCGATTCCGTGGCGCTATCGTAGGCCTCACCGTTGAGATACACGGAATAAAGCACGCGGCAGCCGGGGTGCGCCGCGCGAAAAGCGTCGATCTCATCGGCGGAGAGATCGTTTTCGCGCACATCCAGCTCCGTGAGCGCGGTGCAGCGCTCGAGCGCGGAAAGGTCGGTGATGCCGCTGCTGCGCAAATCGAGCGTCGCGGCGTTCACCGGGATGAATTGCTGCCCGAGCCGGACGTACCGGCGCGAAAGATAGACGCCCGCCGCCGCGGCCAGCACCACAAGCACCGCCGCGCAGATCACGAGCACGCGCGCGACAATTTTCTTTTTGTCTACTTTATTTTCCTGCATCGGAAATCCTCCGGATGAAATATCAATAGCCCCAGAATTTTTTGTGTACGGCGGCAAGCTCTTCTTCGGTCATGCGCTCCACGGTCTCGCCGTCAACATCCATATAGAACATGTGAAATGCGTCGCGCATGGCGTAGTAATCCTTGTCGCAGCGCCATGTGCCGCCGGAGGACTCATCGCCCGGAGAATACCAGACCTCGGTGTCCGGCAGCGCGGCGCGCAGCGCGTCGATCTGCTCGAGACTCATATACGTCCCCGTACACCAGAGCCGCCGCAGCCATGTCATCTGCGAGAGCGTTTCAAAAAGCGCGTCGCCCGGCGTGGAGACGTAGCACACGTTCAGATGCCGGAGCGAAGGGCATTCAAGCAGGGGAGAGACGTCCTGCACATCCGTGCCGAACATTTCGAGCCATTCGAGTTCGGGAAGCGACGCGAGCGGCGCGAGATCAAAGCCGTAGTTGTCCGCGATGATGAGATACCGGAGATGCGGCATGCTCTCGAGAAACGCAAGACCGTTGAGATGGCAATGCCCAAGATCGAGCGCAACCATGTCCCGGCAATAGCGCAGCGCGTCCGGCCCTTCCTGCCGGTCGGTGAGCGAAAACCCGGCAGCGGGATTTGTGATGAAATACGTTGTGTTGGACGGCACGGAGAAGTTATAGATGCCGAGCGTCCAGACAAACGTCACGTCCGGAAATGCCGCCTGCAGCGCACCCATTTCCTCGTTTGTGAGACCGCAGCCGGTCATATCGACGCGCCGCAGCTTTGGAAGCGACGGAAGAATATCTACGAGCGCCGCACCCGCGTCGTCAATTTTGACATCGCGCAAATCGATCTCCGCATCGTCCCAGCGCACCGAAACGCCGTATACGTCGACCGGCTCCGGCTCTCTGGTCGGGGCGGGCGTCGCGGTCGGCGCGATCGTCGGTGCCGGTGTGGGAGACGGTGTATCTGTTGGTAAGACGGCCGCGGGGGCCATATCGTTCGCACCGCATGCGGAAAGAATACAAAGCGCCGCCGCGGCAAAGAATAGAAGAAGCTTTCGTTTCATGTGCTTCACTCGGTGATGATGATTTGGTTGCCGTTTTCGTCCACGCCGTTCGTGCCGCCCGGCATGTAGTACATGTCGAAAGCGTCGCGCATTTCAAAGTAGTGCGGATGCTCGCGCCACGTGCTGCCGGTCGGCTCGCCGCGCGCGGCGAGATACATTTCGGTATCCGGCAGCGCGGCCTGAAGCTCGGCGAGCTGTTCGTCGTTCATGTTGTTTCCGCAGTACCACAGCCGTTCGAGCTGCGGCATGTTGACAAGTGTTTCCAGACACTTGGCAGGGCGGCAGTAGATATAGGAAATGTTCAAATCGGTGAGAGACTTGCAGTTTTGGAGCGGGGAAATGTCCTCGCACTTTGTCCAGAACATTTCAAGATACTCCAGCTCCTGCAGCTCTCCGATGGGCGTGATGTTATTCACGTCGTTCTCCACAAGGATGAGATACTTGAGATGCGGGACATAGCGGAGAAAGTTGAGGTGCGTGATGTCCTTGTGGCCGAGATCGAGCGCGATCAGGTCGGGGCAGTATTTGAGCACTTCCAAGTCGTTGCTGTAGATGGGGAAATCGTTGCGCACGCGGGCGGCAATGAAGTTCGTGTCGTCTGTGCGCAGAGAGAATTCGGAAAAGTATACGCGCCAGACGAAACGGACATTCTCGTGCCGGTCGTTGATCGCGGCCATGTCCTCGTTGGAAATACCGCAGTCGCACATCACGACCTTTTCGAGCCGCGGGAACTCATCGAGTACGCTCTCGATGACATTGGCGCCGAGCGTGCCCATCCAGATGTTGCTGAAATCCAGTTCGGCCGCGTCCGTCGATACGGTCTTGCCGAAGAGCGTAAGCTCGTATACCGGCAGCGCCGCCGTCGCGGCGCGAATGGCGCTCAGCTGCTCTTTGCTGAGACCGCAGCCGGTCAGATCAATGCGCTCCAGCGCCGGGAAACGGAAAAGATTATCGCAAAGCGTTTCCACATCCTCCTCGCTGAGCGCCCGCCCGGCGAAGGTGAGCGTTTTCGTCGAGGAGGAATAGATCCCGCCGAGCAGATTCATGTTCCAGCGGAAGGCAATATTCGGATACGCCGCGGTGAGCGTGTCCTGCATTTCATAGGATACCGCCCCGCCCGAAAAGGATACATTGCAAAGGTCGGGAAGATAGGGCAGCGCTTCCAGCAGCTCGTCGAGCGGCGTATCGGCGCTCAGCGTGATCTGCTGCGCGAAGAGAGATATGTTCCTGCCGCCGACGGGAATGTAGGCGTAAAGCGTAATCGCCGGATAGGCATCGCGCAGCGCGAGCAGCGCTTCATAGTCCGTGCAGTCCGCCGCGTCAATGCTCTGCAAACCGGGGAAACGGGCAAAGAGCGGAAGATCCTCCATCGAAAGTGAAGAAATTTTGATGCTCTCGGCATTGCTCGGACGGCTGCCGCCGGAAAGCGGCACGTCCCAAACGAAGGTCTTGTCGGGATATTCCGCCGCGAGCGCGTCAATCTCCTCCATCGAAGCGCCCTTGCCGAGCAGATCGATCACATCCGCACGGCGGGAGATCAGCCGCCCGGAAAAAATGCTGTACGAGCAGAAAAACCATATTACGGCAGCCAGTACAAGTGCGAGTGCCGCCAGGATGTACCATGTACGGGATTTGATGTGCTTCATTTTCACAGCGCCCAAGGTTTAAGCATGTACGGATTGAACCGCCGCTCATATTCGAGTGTTGTGCTGCCCTCATGGCCGGGATAGACCTCGTAATCGCCGGGCAGGTCGCGCAGCTTTTCGAGCGAATGTCCGAGCTCCAGCGAACTGCTGCCGGGGAAATCGTACCGGCCGCAGGACATGCGGAAGAGCGTATCGCCGGTGAAGAGGCAGTCTTCACAGCGGAACGTCAGCCCGCCGGGCGTGTGGCCGGGCGTTTCGAGTACGTCGAACGTGATAGACCCGGCCTCGATCACGTCGCCCTCGCGGACGAACACGGTGTCGTCCGGCGGGTCAAGCTCAAAGTCCTCGTTGCCGAACATCCCGTTGCCGATGTCGGTTGTAAGATCGGCGTGGGACATGTAAACGGTTGCGCCGGTCGCGTCGTGCACCTCTTCCAGTCCCATGCAATGGTCAAAATGGCCGTGCGTGAGCAGAATGGCGCGCACATGGAAATGGCAGCGCTCGATATAGTCGAGAATGAGATTGGAGTCCGCGCCGGGGTCGATGACGGCGGCGTCGAGCGTCGCCTCGTCCGCGACAACGTAGCAGTTGGTTTGCAGATATCCGACTTCAATGGCTTTGATGAGCATGGCTCATTCCTCCTTTATAGGTTATGCTGCGCGGCGCAGCGTCACGGCGTCGATCTCCTCGCCGGTAGCGCCGTTGCGCGCGCTCAAAGAGATCTCGTCCGGCGTGAAATCAAACATGACAAAGCCCGGCTCTTCTTCCAGCCCCTCGGCGACGAAGGGATAATCGGCGCTGCGGGATTGGCCGTAATATAATTTGAGCCCCGTGCCGGAGGGGAGCGTGATGTACATCCGCTCGCCCGGCTGCTTATAGAGCACATCGGCGGTGTCGGCCACCGGCTCGCCGCTGCCGAGCAGCGCCGTGCGGTTGTATTCGTGGTCGTGGCCGGAGATGATGAGATCCACGTCCAGCGCGTCCATCGTCGGCTCCAGCGCATCGCGGAAACCGGCTACCGGCCCGTCGTGACCGTGCAGACCATTGCTGCGCATGGAGTAGTGGATCAGCATGACCGTCCAGTTGTGCTCCGGCACGATCTCCGGGAGCGATTTCATGTAATTTGCGTGGGCGGCAAAATTCCGATCGCCGATCTGTATGCCGATGAACAGCACGCCGCCGCGGACAAACCAGAAATCGCCGGTGCTTTTGTCCTGTCCGGTCATCGGGATGCGTTGACGCGCTACGTAGAGAGAATCGTGGTTACCCTCCACGGAGGCGAGCAGAAAGCTCCGCAGCATGGGGATGCCGTTAAAAATCGTATCGAGCGAGTATTCGGCGTGGTCGAGAATATCGCCCGTATGGATGATCATGTCGAGCGGCTTCCCGTCGGCGAGCTCCGCTTCCAGCGTATTCTCGAACATCTCCTCAAACAGCGCCGGATGATCCCGGTGGGAATAGAGATGCGTATCCGAAACGGCGATGGTGTGCAGTTCCTCGACGTCGTTCGTGCGGAAATGGTATACGGCGTCCGGCTCCTCTCCGTTTTTCACCACGGCGTAGGCATACCGCGTCGCCGGCTTGACGGCGAGCTCCGCCACATACTGCATCCGATCGGCCGAAAAGTAGTTGGAACCGAGCACGGATGCCTCCGGCTCAACGACGGAAGGCTTCGCCGGAAGAGCGTCATCTTCTCCGGCCGCGCCGTAGAGAACGCGCATCCCCTCGGCATAGTACGCGCCGCTCCAGCATAGAAGCACCGTGGCATCGGTCTGTCCGGGGAGAATGTAGGTCGCTGCGCCGGAAATTCCTGTTTCCGAGCGCATTACCGGCTCGGCGGTCGGCTCCGGGGTCGGAACGGGCGTGGGAGAGGGTGTCGGCTCCGGCGTGGGGGACGGCGTCGGCTCCGAGGCGGAGAAAACCTCCGTACCGGCGGATGTTTTCTGAGCGGCACAGCCGGAGAGGAGCAGCAGCGCGCAGAGCAGCGCGAGTATACGTGCCGAACGTCTCATTCCGCTTCCCTCCATCACAGTTCTTTCGTATCCAGCAGAATGGTGATCGGGCCGTTATTGACGGACTCCACGAGCATGTCCGCGCCAAACTCGCCGGTTTCCACGTGGAATCCGGCCTCGCGGCAGAGCGCGATCACGCGCTCGTAGAGCGGAATGGCGGTGTCCGGCCGCGCCGCAGCGGTGAAGCCGGGACGGCGCGAGCGTGCGTCCGCGTAGAGCGTGAACTGGCTCACGATGAGCAGTTCTGCCCCTACGTCGGCGGGACGGATGTTCATCTTTCCGTTTTCGTCATCGAAAACGCGCAGACCGCAGATGCGGTCTGCGATTTTCGCGGCTTCCTTTTCGGTGTCGTCCACATGGACGCCGAGCAGCACGAGAAACCCCTTGCCGATCCCGCCGAGCACTTCGCCGGTCTCGGCGCGCGTCACGCGGGCGCTGTTGACTCTTGTTACGACGGCTTTCATAGTTCCTTCCTCCGTTTATCCGTTGCCGCGGTCGATCTCGCGCACGCCGCCGAGCGTGCGGATCCTTGCCATGATGAGCCGCAGCGAGGCAAGATCGGGGACCTCGGTGGTGACATAGACGAGCGCGTTCCCCTCGGGGAGCGAGCGGGCGTTGAGCGAGCGGACCTTGGCGTTGAGCGCGTTGAGCACGGCGGCAATGTCCAGAATGAGGCCGTTGCGGTCGCGCGCGAGAATGCGGAGCGTTGTGGAGTAAAGCCCCATCGTCTTATCGGCCCAGGAAACATTCAGCCAGCGGCCTTCCTTCTCGCGCTTGCAGAGGCTGTTGAGATAGTTCGGGCAGTCGGCGCGGTGGATGGAAACGCCCTGCCCCCGCGTGATGAACCCGACGATCGGATCACCCGGCACTGGCGTGCAGCAGCGGGAAAACTTGATGAGGCAGTTGTCCATGCCCTCAACAAGGACGCCCTGCACGGCCTTGGTCTGCTGCGCGCTGTGGCGCTCGACGGCCTCGTTGATCCGGTCAAGCTCGCTCTTGTGGCTTTGCGCCTGCGCACGGGCGGCGCGGGCGATCTCGTCCTTGAAGCGGTTGACGGCGCGCGTACAGGTAATGCCGCCGTAGCCGATGGCGGCGTACATATCGTCCAGACTCGTGACGGAGAGCTTTTTGATGCATGTCTGTAAAAGCTCGTCGTCCTCGAGATATGCCGTTGTGAGTCCCGCGCGGCGCAGCTCGCCTTCGAACATCTCCTTGCCGCGGACGATGTTCTCTTCGCGGCGCTCCTTTTTGAGCCATTGGCGGATCTTGGAGCGGGCAGCGTTGGACTTGCAGAGCGTCATCCAGTCGCGGCTCGGCCCCGGCGCGGATTTGGACGTGATGATATCGACGATATCGCCGTTTTGCAGCGTATAGTCAAACGGCACGATGCGCCCGTTGACCTTCGCGCCGATCATCCGGTTGCCGACGGCGGAATGGATGCCGTAGGCAAAGTCGATCGGGCAGGCGCCGGCAGGGAGGTTTACCACGTCGCCCTGCGGCGTGAATACGAACACCTCGTCGTTGAACATATCCATTTTGAGATCGTGGACGAAGTCCTGCGCGTCCGTATCCTGCTGCGCTTCGAGCAGGCGGCGGATCCAGGCGAACTTCTCCTCGTCTCCGGCGCGGACGCCCGCACCGCCGGATTTGTACTTCCAATGCGCGGCGATGCCGTATTCGCTGATGCGGTGCATCTCCCAGGTGCGAATCTGCACCTCAAACATGATGCCTTCCTCGCCGAGGACGGTTGTGTGCACGCTCTGGTAGCCGTTGGGCTTGGGCGTGGCGATGTAGTCTTTGAACCGGCCCGGCACGGGGCGGAACATGTCGTGGATATGGCCGAGGACGTTGTAGCAGTCGGGGATATCGTCCACGATAACGCGGAATGCGCAAAGGTCAAAAATCTCGTCCAGTCCGCGTTTTTGCGTGTACATCTTGCGGTAGATGCTGTAGGTGTGCTTGATGCGGCTTTGTACCGTTGCGTGGATGCTGTACTCGGTGAGCCGGTCGGTGATTTTTTTCTCGACGTCGGACATGAACTTGTTGAGCACGTCCGCTTTGCTGTCGAGGTAGGTGATGATCTCGCGGTAGCCGTCCGGGTCGAGGTATTTGAGCGAGAGGTCTTCGAGCTCCCATTTCACCTTCTGCAATCCGAGACGGTGGGCGATGGGCGCGTAGATCTCCATCGTCTCGAGCGACTTTTCAAGCTGCTTTTGCGCGACCATGTATTCCATCGTGCGCATGTTGTGCAGCCGGTCGGCGATCTTGATGAGGATGACGCGGATGTCCTTCGCCATCGCCATGAGCATTTTGCGGAGGTTTTCCATCTGCTCATCCTCGCGGCTCGTGAACTGCACGCGGGTGAGCTTCGTGACGCCCTCGACGATGTCGGCGACCTCGGTGCCGAACTGCCGGGCAATGTCCTCGTGGGTGATGGCGGTGTCCTCGATGCAGTCGTGCAGCAGCGCCGCGACGATGCTGTCCTCGTCGAGCCCCATCTCCGCGCAGATCTGCGCGGCGGCGACGCAGTGCGTCACAT
>CAVIVK010000281.1:0-11998 GCA_963645975.1 Bifidobacteriaceae bacterium
AAAGGGCTTGCCGCCTGCTATTCACAGACAACAAGCCCTTTCGGTGGCTTGAACATTTTGTGCTTAAATTATTTGTCTAACTTTTTGGGGTCACTTCAATTCCTTCGGCGGTTTTGCTCGGTTTTGCTATACTATATTTTTCAGCTGTTGATGATCCGCTTGGTCGCAGCGCTCGCGTGGGCAATGATGTCCTCCGGCGATTCGCCGACGTGGTAAACGCCGTTTTCGTAGAGAATTCTGCCGTTCACCATCGTGAGGAGCACGTTGGTGTTCGAGCCGCTGTAGACCAGGTTTTTCACCGTGTTGTGCTCGGGCTGCATGTTCGCCTGGTGCAGGTCGATCACGATGAGATCGGCGAGCTTGCCGGGGGCGATGCAGTCGGCGTCGATGCGCATGGCGCGCGCGCCCGTGGAGCACGCGGCGCGGAGAATTTCGCGCGCGTCGCACGAAGCGGCGTCCTCCTCGCGGAGCTTTTGCAGCACCGCGGCAAGATACATTTCGCGGAACATATTGAGCGCATTGTTGCTCGCCGGACCGTCCGTGCCGATGGCCAGAGGAATCTTCCGGCGCAGGAATTCGCTCACCGGCGCGATGCCGCTCGCAAGCTTTGCGTTCGAGGCCGGGCACGTCACGGCGTACAGGCCGCGGCGCGCGAAAATGTCCATGTCCTTCTCATCAAGCCACACGCAATGGAAGCCGCCGCCGCCGTACTCGAAGAGGCCGTTTTCCTCGAAAAGCTGCGTCGGCGTGAGGCCGTGGCGCTCGATACACTCTTCCACTTCGCGCTTCGTCTCCGAGTTGTGGGTGAAAAACGGCATCTTATACTCGTCCACGAGCATTTTCATGAACATGAGCAGATCGAGATTGGCCGTATACTCGGCGTGGATGCCGGGGATGTAGGAGATGAGCGGATGGAGATTGTTGAACTTGATCGTGTCCATCTCGCCGACTGTCCAGTCGTCGCCCGCCGCGAGCGCGCCGCAGAGCACCATGCGATAACCGCAGTCGATGGCCGCTTGCGCGAAGGCGTCGCGCTTATAGTACATGTCAAACGCGCTCGTGATGCCGCCGCGGAGATATTCGAGAATAGCAAGCTTCGTGAGAGCGTAAATGTCGTCCGGCGTGAGCTTGGCCTCCAGCGGGAACACCTTGTCGAAAAGCCAGCTCTGCAGCGGCAGATCATCGGCATAGGAGCGAAGGAACGTCATCGCGCTGTGCGCATGGGTATTTTTGAAGCCGGGCATCAGGAGATTGCCCTTGAGGTCGATCTCGCGCTCGAACGGCGGGTGCGCGCCGATGGCGGGGCCGACATAGAGGATCATCGATTCCTCAACCCAGACCTCCCAGTCGGAAATTTCAAATCCGTCGCTGAGCGAAAGGAGCTTGCCGTTATAAAAGCGGATCATGCCTTCTCCTCCGTATGCATGGCGGCGATGGAATCCCACATGAGCTTCTTAAACCGCGGCGCGGCGGCGTTGGCCGCTTCGATGACCTCTTCGCCGCTGAGCTTCTGTTCAGAGAGACCAGCGGCGAGATTGGCGATACAGGATACGCCGCACACGCGCATCCCGGCGTGGTTGGCCGCAATGACCTCCACGACCGTGGACATGCCCACGGCGTCCGCGCCCCAGGCGCGGGCGGCGCGGATATCGGCGGGGGACTCGTAGCTCGGGCCGGTGAACTGGATATACACGCCCTCCTTGAGATCAATGCCGTCCTTTTTCGCCGTCTCGCGCAAAATGGCGCGAAGCGCGGGATCGTAGGCATGCGTCATATCCGGGAAGCGGACGCCGAGTTCGTCGATGTTCGCGCCGATGAGCGGGTTCGGAATGAGCGCGCTGATGTGGTCGGAAATGCTCATGAGCGTTCCGGCGGTGAGATCGCCGCGGATGCCGCCGGAGGCGTTCGTAACAAACAAAATCTTCGCGCCCATGGCCTTCATGAGCCGCGCGGGCAGCACAACGTCGTGCGGCGTGTAGCCCTCGTAGAGGTGCACGCGCCCCTGCATGACGACAACCGGCGTTTCCTCCACATAGCCGAACACAAACCGTCCGGCATGGCCGGGCGCAGTAGAAACCGGGAAGCCGGGAATTTCGCTGTACGGCACAACGGCGATTTGCTTCACCATGTCGGCAAAGCCGCCAAGACCGGAACCGAGCACAACGGCGACCTCAGGGACAAAATCGGTGTGGCGCCGCACCGCGGCGAGACAGTTCTGGATGCGTTCCATTTCGGGATGCATAAAAGAGCCTCCTTATGTATGTTTTATTCTTCGGTGAGATCGGCGAACTGCGCGCCGATATAGTCTGCAAGAGTCTCGGGGTCAACCCCGATCTGCGCGCCAAGCCGCCCGGCGCTGCAAAAGAAAGCGTCTGTCAAAAGCGCTGTCTCGTCGATCCACGTGGGAAACGGCTTTTTCATTCCCACCGGGGAGCAGCCGCCGTGGACATAGCCGGTGAGCGGCAGCAGCTTTTTCTGCGGCAGCATCGCAATGCTCTTCACGCCCGCGGCCTTCGCCGCCTTTTTGAGCGAGAGCGTTTCGGGCGCGGGGATAACGAACACAAAGTGCTCGCCGGTATTGGCCTCCGCCACAAGCGTTTTGAAAACGCACTCCGCGCTCTGGCCGAGCGCCGCAGCCACCTCCGTGCCGGAGGCGAGCGAAGCGTCATAATAATGCGGCGTATAGGCAATGCCCGCCTGATCGAGCAGGCGCATCACGTTGGTTTTTTCGTTGGTTTTATCCGATTTTGCCATGAAAGTATTCCTCAACTTGCTCTCGGGAAGCGCGAAGACTCCCCTGAATCATGCCCGGCGCGCCGCCGCCCCGGCCGGAGAGCGCGGCGTTGATGCCCTTTGCCGCAGCGCGAAGGTCGATCGTTTCCGACGCCATCACATACCGATAGCCCCCGTCCTCGGCGCAGAGAGCGGCGCAGATGCCCGTGCAGCGCGCCTTTCCGCCCTCGGCGAGAGCGCGCAGCGCGGCGGGAGAAAGGCCGTTTTCGAAAAAGAGCCGGTTCCCCTCGCACGGTGCGAGCGCTGCGAGCCGCGCCTCCACATACTGCCGCTCCGCAGCGGCTCGCTGATACTTCTCCGCTTCCAGCTCGCCGAGCACGCGCTCGGCAGCGGCGCAGAGGGCATTCTGCGGCGCGGAAAAGAGGCGGGAGAGCGCTTCGGTCTCGGCGGCGCAGAGAGCGGCGTCCTCATACGCCGCGCGCCCGGCGAGCATCGTAAAGCGCACGCCGCCGCGGTGGCGCATCCGGTCTTTTAAACGGATATGACCGATCTCGCCGGTGAAGCTCACGTGCGGCGCGCAGCACGCGCACCGATCCACACCCGGCACCTCCACGATGCGCACCGGCATCGCGAGCGCCTTTTTCTGCCGGAACGGCAGCGCCGCGAGTTCTTTCTCCGTCGGCCAGAGGATGTTTATGGGAAGATTCTGCCACACAGCCTCGTTTGCCAGCCGTTCCAGCTGCGCAAGCTGCTCCGCGTCCAGCTCGCGGTCAAAATCGATCGTCGCGCCGTGCTCGTCCATGTGGAAGCCGATGTTCTCACAGCCCCAAAGCGAATGCGCATGGCCGGACACCAGGTGCTCGGCCGAGTGGATCTGCATACGGGCAAAGCGCGTTTCCCAGTCGATTTCGCCGGTCACTTCCGCGCCGATCGTGAGCAGAGAAGCACAGAAATGGACGATTTCCCCGTTCTCCTCGCGCGTATCCGTCACACCCACGCCGCCAAGCGTGCCAACATCGCCGCCCTGTCCGCCGCCCTCGGGAAAGAAGGCGGTGCGGTCAAGCGTCACGGCATAGAGCTTTCCGCGCTCTTCGCACGAGAGGACGCGCGCGGTGAACTTCCGCATATGCGCGTCGGCGTAAAAGAGCTTTTCGGTCATAGGTTTTTAGAATTTGAAGAGGTTGAGGCCGGTCACATCGTCCTTGAAGCGGTCGACCATGCCGTCGATCACGCGGATGACCATTTCGCACGTCGCGCTCACGCGCGCGGCGTTGAGATGCCCGCCGACGACCGTGCCGGACTCGTTCGCGGCACTCATGTGCAAATGGCTATAGTATTCGCCGTTCATTGTGTTCACCGTGCCGGTCAGCGAGACGATCTCGTGCGCGCCGGTAAAGGTGAGCGCGTGGTACTGCTTTTCGTCCACGTTATACACGCCGACGGTAAACTCATCCGTCGCGCCAAGCGCCTCAACGCTCGCCAGGCGGATGTTTTCCTTTTCGCACAGCGCGCGAAGCTGCGCTGTGATCTCCTCGCCGCGGTCAAAGCGCGCAACGATCGTATTTTCAAAACGTTTGTAGTCCATGATCTTTATCTCCTTTGGATGGAATATATTTTGTATTATAGCCGCTTGGGAAGCGTAAATCAAGGTTGTCAAGGCACGGCTCATCACGTATAATATCGAAAGAAACGAAAGGAACAGCCTATGGAAAACTTTTCCCGTCCGCTGGTGGACTGGTATAAAAAAGAGGCGCGTCCCCTCCCCTGGCGGGAGGAGCCGACGCCGTACCGCGTATGGGTCTCAGAGATCATGCTGCAGCAAACCCGCATTGAGGCCGCTCGCGAATACTTCAACCGCTTCACGCGCGCGTTTCCTACCGTGGAATCGCTCGCCGCGGCAGAACTCGACGATGTGCTCAAGCTCTGGGAAGGGTTAGGGTATTATTCCCGCGCGCGAAATCTCCACAAATGCGCGAAAACCGTGTGCGAAGAGTTCGGCGGCGTATTCCCCGCAGACGCCGCGGCGCTGCGCGCGCTGCCCGGCATCGGGGACTACACCGCCGGGGCGATCGCCTCGATCGCCTACGGACTGCCCGAACCGGCCGTAGACGGGAACGTGCTGCGCGTGCTCGCGCGCATGGAGTGCTTCGGTGAGAGCATCGGCAGCGACAAGGTGAAAAAGCGCTTCCGCGAAGCGCTGCGCGCAATTTACCCCGCGGGGGACTGCGGCGCTTTTACAAGCGCGCTCATGGAGCTGGGCGAGACGATCTGCACCGTTGGAACACCCGAGTGCGCGCGCTGCCCGGTCGCAGCATACTGCGAGGCGCACCGCCGCAGCGAGGAAACGCTCTACCCCGTGCTGCCGGAGAAAAAACCGCGCCGGATCGAAAACCGGCGGGTGTTTTTGCTGCTCTGCGGCGATGCGGTCGCGGTGCGGCGGCGCGAGAGCACGGGGCTTCTCGCCTCGATGTGGGAGCTTCCGAACGACCTTTCGCCGGATGCGCCGGAAAATGGTGAGCCCTGCGGCGAGGCAGTACATGTGTTCAGCCACGTCGAGTGGCATATGCGCGGGTATATCGTCCGCTGCGAGGAAAAGCTGCCGGACTACGTCTGGGTGACGAAAGCGGAGCGCGAAGCGCTCGCCATGCCCACGGCGTTCCGGTATTACCGAAAAAAACTGGAGGAGATGGGATATTGAATATCTGTGTATTCGGCGCAGCGCGCGATGAGATCGGCGAAGATTTCATGGCGCTCGGCACGGCGCTCGGCCGCGAGCTCGCTTTGCGCGGGCACACGCTCGTATTCGGCGCCGGCGGCCATGGCATGATGGGCGCCGTAGCGCGCGGAGTCTACGAAATGGGCGGAAAGATCGTCGGCGTTGTGCCGTACTTCTTCAATGCCCCAGGCATCCTCTTTGAGCATTGCACGGAGCTTGTACGCATGGAGACGATGGCAGAGCGCAAAACCATCATGGAGCAGCGCTCGGACGCTTTCATCGCCCTGCCCGGCGGCATCGGCACGATGGAGGAAATTTTCGAGGTCATCACGCTCTCGTCCCTCGGTCGGATGCAGAAAAAGAGCGCGTTTCTCGATGCGGAAAACTACTGGGAGCCCGCTGTCGAGCTGCTGCGCGGCGCGGTGGAAAAGGGCTTCGCAACCGAAGAACTCAACGGCCACTACGCGCACTTTACGGATGTGAAAGCGTGTCTTGATTATCTGGAAAGTTAAGAGGAATGAAAAGTGCCTGCATCGATTGATGCAGGCACTTTTCTGCCGGTATATACCGCTCCGGGGAGGAATCCGGGAGCGGGACGGCGCCGGTCAGCTCACCGTCCGGATCACAAACGCGCCGTAAGGCGGAAGCGTGTCGGTAAAAGCGACGTTTTGGAGCACTATCTCGCCGCCGCGGAGCTCTGGCAGAGCACATTCCGCGCGGCTCAGATTGCAAACGACCGTGTACGTCTCCCCCGCTCCACCGCGCTCATAGACGAAAAGCTGCGCATGCTCCGGATAGAGCATGGCAAAGCTGCCGCCGCGCAGCGCCGGGGCGGAATTTCGTAGGGCTATGAGCTTTTTATAGAAATTCAGCACGGAGTTCTCGTCCCGGCGCTCCGCTTCGGCGTTGATCTCCGGGTAATTGGGATTTACGGCAATCCACGGCTCCGCAGCGCTGAACCCGGCGTTTTTCTCGGCGCTCCATTGCATGGGCGTGCGGGCATTATCACGCCCCTTCGCCCGGATGCCGCGCCACGCCCACGCCTTATCGACACTCTGATGCAAAAGATTGATGCTTTCCACATCGCACAGCTCCGTTTCGCACGCAAATGGGAAGTTCATCATGCCGAGCTCCTCGCCCTGGTAGAGAAACGGCGTGCCGCGAAGGAGATGCATCGCCGCGGCGAGGCACTTGGCGCTGCGGATGCGCAGCTCTTCGGTATCGGTGCAGCCGAAACGCGAAACAACGCGCGGCTGGTCGTGGTTGCCGAGAAAGAGCGTGTTCCACTCGAGCGCGCTCTGCCAGCGGGTAATGATTTCTTTAAATTTCATAAGATCAAACGGCAGAGGATTCCACTTGCTCCCGTCGCCGTCCATGTCCATGAGGTCGAACTGAAAAATCATGTCGAGTTCCCGTCCGTCGCCGACGAGAGAAGCGGCATTTTCCGCCGTCGCGAATGTCGCCTCGCCGACGCACATACAATCGCGGTCTGCAAAGCACGCCCGGCGCATCTCGCGGAGATGGTCGTGGAGCCGCGGCTGCATGGCGAAATATTCCGGGCTGAAGACATAGGGCTCGCCCATGCCGTTTGGCAGTGCCGGGTCTTTCGCGATGCAGGTGATCACGTCCATGCGAAAGCCGTCAACGCCCTTATCAAGCCAGCGGTTGATCATACCGTAGATCTCGCGGCGCAGCGCGGCATTTTCCCAGTTGAGATCGGGCTGCTTCTCGGAAAAGAGATGCAGATACCATTGCCCGCTTTCCACGTCAAAGCTCCACGCGGATGGCGTGAAAAAGCTCTCCCAGTTGTTGGGCTCCCGCCCGTCTTTCCCGTCGCGCCAGAGATAATAGTCCCGGTATGGGCTATCCTTCCCCTTTCGGGATTCGATAAACCAGGCGTGCTCGTCAGAGGTGTGATTCACCACAAGATCCATGATGAGCTTGATGTCGCGCCGGTGCATCTCCTCAAGCAGCCGGTCAAAATCCTCCATGGTGCCGAATTCCGCCATGATCTTCTCATAATCGCGGATATCGTAGCCCATGTCGGCGTTCGGAGAATCGTACACAGGGCAGAGCCACACCGCGCCGATTCCCAGTTCTTTCAGATAATCGAGCCGCGAGATGATGCCGGGAATATCGCCAATGCCGTCGCCGTTCGAGTCCTGAAAGCTGCGCGGATAAATTTGATAGAATACCCGCTCCTTCCACCATTGCATGGGTTCTCCCTCATTTCTTTTCAAAAAACGCGTACCCGCACTCGAGTGAGGTATCGCCGAAGCGAAGGCGCATACCATCCGGGGCGGCAATATGTTTATTTCCGCCGGGTTCCGCAATATACGCCATACAGTCTCCGCCGGAGAGCGTGAGACAAAGAACGCCGTCCTGCATACGCATTTCCGTAATGCTCAGCCCGTCCCGATGCTCTTTTTTGAAGCCGATCATGGATTCGTACAGGGCTTTTATCTCCTCGTCCGGCTCTCCCCACGCCATCGCACCGCGGTTTGCCGGGTCTTCCCCGCCGGACATACCGATCTCGTCACCGTAGTATACGTTCGCCGCCCCGCCGAGGAGCATCTGCAAAAAGAGCGCCGCCGCGAGACGGTTCGTATCCCAGCTGCAAACCGTGAGCGGCCGCGGTATATCGTGGTTGCCGCAGAACGCGAACTGCCACGGCCGGACATACGCCGGGGCAGAGAGGAGGATATCTTTGGCCCTTTCCGCAAACGTCTCTGCGCTGTCCGCCCCCGTCATGGCAAAATCGCGGATTGCAAAGTAGAGCGGATAGTTCATCACTCCGTCAAACACTCCGGCACAAAGCCACGGCGTGCTCTTCTGCCATATTTCGCCGATGATGTACGCCTCCGGGTTTACGTCGCGGATACACTTTTTGAACTTCTCCAGAAAGCGGAAGCTCACCTCGTCCGGCACATCCAGCCGCCAGGCATCGATGCCGTATTTCCGCGTCCATTCCGCAGCAGTCCCGATGAGATAATTCTGCACCGCGGGGTTTTCGGTATTCCACTTCGGCATATCCGCGGCGAACGCGAAGCTCTCAAAAGGCTTTATGGCACGCATTTCGTCCGCCATCAGTTCCTCCGGCGTTTTACCGCGCAGCGCCTCCATGTCGACACCGCAAAACCAGTCAAAATACGCGGACTTCTCCCCGTTTTTCAAAACGTCCTGCCAGAATGGATGCTGCCAGGAGGCGTGATTGTAAACGCCGTCGAGCATGATGCGCATGCCGTTTTCGTGCAGCGCGTGAACGAGCGAGGCGAAGTTCTCCTCTGTTCCGAGCATCGGGTCGATGCACGTATAGTCTGCGGTATCGTACCGGTGATTGGAGGGGCTTTGGAATATGGGATTGAGATACACCCCCTGCACACCAAGTAACTTAAGATACGGGATATGGTTTTCGATCCCCCGGAGCGTCCCGCCGAAGCGGTTTTTCCGCGTTGGGATAAATTTTTCCGTGCTTTCGCTTTCGTCATCCCGGCTGAATCGGTCGGGAAAGATCTGATACCACACGGTGCTGCGCGCCCAGCCGGGTGCGGCATAGTGCTCCGCTGGGAATACGTAGGGCACCTGGAATGGGCGGAGATATTCCTCCGAAAGCGGCTCCGTAACTCCCGATTCAGACAGGAATACCGTTTCCCCGCTTTCCAGAACAATCTCGAAATGGTATCGGAGCTTTTGCATCTCCATCTTGACCGTAACTGAATAGAATGTATCGCCCAAAAGTGTCATTTTGTCCGCGACCGGGAGCGTATGAAGGTTTGGCCGCCGCTTGTCACCGTTCAAAAACCAGAACGGGTCGCCGAATACGATGCGGATGGATCGTACCGGCTCATTGCAGCGAAGGCGAAGCATGCAGGTGTTTCCCGTGACGAATTGCCACGGGTAATCCGCGCGGTGCTCCATCGGATAGTGTAAGAGCCGCATAGCTTTATCCTTTTACCATGCCGTCCATGGCTCCGCCATGGATGAGCTTTTTCTGCAATACGATGTAAATGAGCAGAATCGGCAGCACCGCGATGAGCGACGCGGCGAAGATCAGCCCCCAGTTATTGAGATTCTGCCCCTGAAAGAGCTTGAGCGCGATGGGGAGCGTGCGCTTGTCCGGCGTTTTGATCATCGTGAGCGCGATGAGAAATTCATCCCACACGTTGGAATACGCAAGGATGGCAAACGTTCCGAGCGCAGGCTTGGAAAGGGGGAGGACGATCCTCCAGTATATCTGCCAATGGTTTCCGCCGTCCACAATGACGGCCTCCTCCATCTCCCGCGGCAGGCTCAAAAAGAAATTGCGCAGAAAAAACGT
The DNA here is from genome assembly GCA_963645975.1 of Bifidobacteriaceae bacterium. Classification (GTDB taxonomy): domain Bacteria; phylum Bacillota; class Clostridia; order Oscillospirales; family Oscillospiraceae; genus Apopatocola. The sequence continues at coordinate 9,768 of CAVIVK010000281.1, forward strand.
GTTGCTCGGCACGCCGATCCCGATATAGATCAAAAGAAGGCCGAGATAGCTGTCGACGAGCTTCATCTCCTTCATCAAAAGGAACTGCGGGATCAGGTTCGTGACCGTCGGCACCATCATCGTAAAAAGATAAAGATAGAAAACGAACTCTCGCCCCGGGAACGAGATGCGCGCGAACGCATACGCCCCGGCAGAGGATACGAGCATAATGATCACCGTTGCCACGGCAGCGATGAGAAGGCTATTGAGAAAATACCGGCTGAAATGGTTGGCGTTCCACGCCTCCACAAAGTTGCCGAAGTAGGCCGACTTGGGGAACAGGATCGGCGGATACGGCATGGAATAGCTCTGCGGCGTCATGGCTGTTGCGAGCATGTACTGAAACGGGATCAGCGCGGCCACGGAGAAAATGATGAGCCCGATGTACGTTGGGAGTTTGGAGAGTTTTTTCATTCCGGGGCTCCTTTCAGTTGATCTGGTCTTTGGACACGCGGCGCTGGATCATCGTCAGCACGAGCACGATCACGCCCATGAGCACCGACTGTGCCGCCGCGGAGCCGATATCATAGGTGGAAAACGCGGTGTTATACATATAATTCATCAGCTCGTTCGTGCTGCCGAGCGGCGCGCCCTCGGTGATCATCATGACATGGATGTAAGCGCCGAACGCACCGATCGTAAGTACGGTCAGAAGATAATTTGTGGTATTACGCACCATGGGCAGCGTCATGGAGAAGAAGCGTCGGACGCGCCCGGCACCGTCGATCTCCGCGGCCTCGTAAACGGACGTCGGCACGCCCTGCAATGCCGCAAGATAGATGACCATCACCCAGCCCACGCCCTTCCATATGCCAAAAAGCCAGAGCACGAGATTGGCCGTCCACTCTCCCTGCAGCCACGCCACGGGCTTTGTGATGATGTGCAGCCGCATCAGGAAGTAGTTCACAAGCCCGCCGCTGCCAGACATGAAAAGATACTTGAACACGAGCGACACGACGACCCACGACGTGATCACCGGCAGATAGCATATGACCTTGAACGCCGTCTGGCCGCGGCGCACCGAGTTGATGAGACTTGCCAGCACGAGACCGAGGAACATCTGCCCCGGCACCGTAACGAGCGTGTATAGGAGGGTGTTCCGAAACGCCGTCAGATAGTGCCGGTCTTTCATTACATCCACGTAGTTCTGCACGCCGACAAAGCGTACAGCCTCGTTTTTGATAACGTTGAACTCGGTAAAGCTGATCCAGACATTGCGCAGCAGCGGATAGAGAATAAAAAGCGCCATCAGCACAAAGCCCGGAAGAATGAACGGCAGGGCTTTCCCCCATTGCCGTCCTCCCCGGCGGAGCCGGTCGATTCGCTGGTTCATCGGATCACTCTCCCATGCTCTGCCGCGGCTCGCCGGATAATATCCGGCGAGCCGCGGACAGGTTTCTTTCTTATTCGGCGGCAAGCAGCTCGTCGATCTGCGCGGCAGCTGCGTCCAGCGCCTCCTGCGAGGTCGTCTGGCCGCGCAGCACGCTTTCAAACGCGGTGTTCAAAATGGTTTCGATCGTCGGCCAGTTCGAGCAGGGGATGCGCGCCTCTGCCGTTTTGAGCTGTTCCATGTAAACGGCGACATAGGGGTTGGCGGACGTATCGACCTTCTCCATCGCCGTCGCGGTCACGGGGATCATGCCCGCTGCGGCCATCGCCACCTGCTGCTCGTCCTCGAGCATGAAGCGGATGAACGTCCACGCGGCGTCCTTCTTGGCGCTTGTGGCGGTCATAACGATATCCTCGCCGCCGACGATGGATATGCTGCGTCCCTCCACAGAGGGGATGAGCGCCGGGGTATAGGTGTCCATCTTATCCGCGGAGCTGAAGAACCAGGGACCTTCCACAAACATGGTGTAGTTGCCCGCTTCAATGCCGCCCCAGCCGTCCGGCTGCTCGCCCAGGATCGCGGGGCCGATGGTCTTGTCGTTATACCATCCGGCAATCGTGTCCAGCGCTTTTACGGTCGCCTCGGAGTTCAGATAGCCGGTCGCGGTGGTGTAGGCATCGTCGGTGACGCTGCCGCCGAGCGTCCAGATGAACGGCAGCATCGCCCAGTTGTAGGAGCCGGAAACGCAGAAGAGGTACTTGTCGTTCGCCGGATCGGTCTTATCGCGCGCCGCGAGCAGCTCGTCCATCGTCGCCGGGGGCGCGTCAAAGCCGTATTCCGCGAGCACGGCGTTGTTGTACAC
>CAVIVK010000282.1:0-4552 GCA_963645975.1 Bifidobacteriaceae bacterium
TTCCCTGCCGTCCGCTCACCGACCTCGAGCTTGACCAGATCGTCCGCAACTTCGGCCAGGGCGCGGCGGACGCCAAGACGATGGGCATCGACGGCGTGTATCTGCACGGCCACGAGGGCTATCTCATCGATCAGCTCACCAACACCGCTTTCAACCACCGCAAGCTCGGCAAATATACCGATTGGCAGCTCTTCGGCATCAACATTGTCAAGGAAATGCGCAAGCGTACCGGCCTGTGGTTCCCGATCATGTACCGCATCGATCTGAGCTGCGCGCTGGAGGAGACCTACGGCGAGCGCATGGACACCGTTTCCTCCCTCAAGGGCTTCAAGAACGGCCGTTCCATTTATGAAACGCTTGACTATATGGAAAACCTTGTTAAGGCCGGCGTCGATATGTTCGACGTTGACCTCGGCTGCTACGACAACTGGTGGCTCCCGCACCCGCCCGCGTACATGCCCGCCGGCTGCTTCCTCGATGTGGCAAAAGTCGCCAAGGAGTACTTCAAGGAGCGCGGCGTGAAGTCCAACGCCGGATTTGAAGTTCCCATCGTCGCCGTCGGCAAGCTCAACTACCCTGACATGGACGAGAAGGCGCTGCGCGACGGAAAGTGCGACATGATCATGCTCGGCCGCCCGGTGCTCGCCGATCCTGACTGGTGTAAGAAAGCCTATGCGGGCGATGTGGACAAGATCCGTCCGTGCATCGGCTGCCAGGAAGCCTGCGTCAACGAGTTCGTCGAAGGCGGCCACCCGCAGTGCGCCGTCAACCCGCGCACCGGCCATGAGGATGTGCTGCCCAAGCAATCTGCGCCCGCTGTGACCGCAAAGAAGATCGGCGTCATCGGCGGCGGACCCGCCGGCATGAACTTTGCCATTTATGCCGCACAGCGCGGCCATACGGTCGAGATCCTCGAAAAGACGAACGAGCTCGGCGGCATTGCGAACGCCGCAGCCGTTCCCAAGAACAAGTACGACATGCACAACTACGTCGAATGGCTCAAGCGCCAAACGCTTGAGCAGAAAGGCGTTACCGTGAAGTTCGGCGTGGAGGCCACACCGGAATATCTCAAGGCGCAGAACTACGACGCCGTGATCTACGCCGTCGGCGCCAAGCGCATCAATCCGCGCATCCCCGGCATCGACACCGTGAACATGGTCGAGGCCACGGAGCTTCTTCGGAACCCCGAAAAGCTTGGCGGCGCGAAGAAGGTCGTCGTCCTCGGCGGCTCGGTCGGCATGGAGACCGCCTATTGGCTGAGCTATGAGCACGACTGCAAGATCACCGTGATCGATATGCTCGGCAACTTCATGGACGGCGCCTGCACCGCCAACCGCGGCCACATCATCCACTATCTCGAGGATAACGGTGCGAAGCTCGTCAACTGCGCGACGATCAAATCGTTTGAGCCGGGCAAAGTGCTCGTCAGCCGCAACATTTCCAAGGGTGCGCCCGATGTTTACTGCACCTGGACGCCCGTTCTGCCGAAGAACGTCGTCAACCCGCTCGCGCCGAAGATGGGTCCCGAAACCGTCGTCGAGGAGCACCATGCGGAGCTGTTCGTCAATGCGCTCGGCCGCCGCGCCGACGAGGGGCAGTACCTTGAAGGCGTGAAGCAGCATGTCGCCAAGGAGATCTACAACATCGGCGACTCGTTCCAGGCCGGTCTCGTTTGGGGCGCTACCAAAGCCGCCTACAACCTTGCGCAGTACATCTGATTACCACACCATTACATAGCAAAACCGCCGTATCCGGTGAATCCGGATACGGCGGTTTTCTTGCCTTGCAGCGGTCAACTGCCAATCTTTTCAATTTTGCCGTCATACGCCCAAAATTGGAGCGCCTCCTGCGCGGTGATAAAAGCACGCGGCTCGTCCCAGCCGGAGGACTTCCGCGCCTCTGCCGCAGTCTGCACCGGATATTGGAAAAGGGATCGCTGGTGCGTATAATTGATCCACGAGTTGAGGAGATTTCCCTCCTGCCACGGCGACGCCTCATAAGAAACGTATCCGCGCGCGTTCGCGGCGCGGGCTGGGAAAGAGAATTCTGCATAAAACGCCCCGTTGCTGTCTTCTGAAATGGAATAATACGCCGCGCTCACGCTCTCCCCTGCCGCTGTATCATACAGCACACGCCCAAAGACTTCGCTTTCCATCGTCCAGTTTTGGCCGCCATAGGCCGCCGTCCAAAGCTGCACCGACTCCGTGCCGCAGAACGTTCCCTCCGTCCAGCGGAAATGGTGGAAAATTTTCCAGCGCTCAGGCGATGCGGACAGCTGCACGGCAACACTTGTAAAATGCATCTCCTTCACATCGTAAACGCGCGTTACATATACGGTACCGTAACCGTCACCGACGTGCTCCTCGACTTCGCGCCCTTCGTTCATCGGCTCGTCGCTTTCCTGCACGGCAATGCATTTCGCGCCGCGGCAGGAGAGAATTTCATCTTCCGTGAGATCGTCCAGCGCATCTGCCGGATAGCCGAGCGATAAAAGCTCCGCTTTCACCGTTTGCGCATCCGAAGAGAGCATTTTCTCGGTTTTCTCCCACGCCATCGGGTAGCGCCCGAAAAAACCATAGCCGCAGAGCATTCCTACCGCAACGACCGCAGCGATGCATCGCACAAGCGCGGTATCGGACAGCTTCACACGTGCCGGTTCGAGTGAATAGCCGCTTGCCTCCATTTCCCCGGCCAGCGAGAAAAGACTGCGCAGCACAAGCACAAACGCTGCAAGCAGCGCAAGGCCAAGAATTATCCCCCCCGATCCGATCCGGCAAAGCCCCGTCAGAACAACGTACCAGACAAACAGCATCTTTGCCGCGTCCGCCGGTTCTCCCCGCCGCGCGTCCTTCACGGCACGCCAGAAGCAGAACACAAGTGCAAGTTGTAACGAGATCCCAATGTACGAAAGGCGCGATCCCGCGGCAGCATAGAACGCCGTCTGCCAGATCGTCGCGTTTAAAATGAGCGCCGGGAGAAGGATTGCTCCGCGCAGGAGCGATAAAACCCAACACGCCGTAAACCACCGATTTTCCCGACGGAGGGAGCGAAAGCCGAGAATTTGCAATACTGCGCCGACGGCAGGCAGAAAAATCTCCAGTCGGAGGATGCTCACCGTCACCGCACCGAGAGCAAAGCCGGTTAAAATCCGGTTCATCGCGCGCCTCCACGGCGTAACATCGTGCGCCACATCATCTGGCGGGAGCTCACTCGCGGATGATTCCAGAAGAGCATCAAAATCATGTTCATTCATGTCCGTCACCTCCCAGCTGCGCGCGCAGCGCCTTTTTGAGCCGGTAAAGCCGGCCTTCCACCGCCCGCTCCGTCACCCCAAGTTCACGGGCAATCTGCGCTGTGGACTGTCGGTAATAGTATTTCCGGTAGAAGAGCACCCGCTCGCCGTGCGGCAGAGCGCCAATCGCCTTTCGCAGCGCCTCTTCCCGTTCGTGACGAAGAAGGGCCTCCTCCGGCGTGGCGCTCGGCGAAGGCATATCCTCCGAAAGCTCTTCGGGCGGCGCGGCCGTCTTTCGCGCCACATTGAGAGCGGTATTACGTGCGAGCGCGGTAAGCCACGCCGTCCAGCTGCCGCGCGAGGGATCAAAAGAATCCGCTTTCTCCCACACGCGCGCTGCGATTTCGGAAATGCATTCCTCCGCATCGCGCTCATCCGAAAGGATCGGGGAAACGATGTAGCGCATGAGCGGCGTATAGCGCCGCAGAAACTCTGCTGCGCCGCGCTCGTCCCGTTTGCGCAGAAGCGTCAGGATTTCCTGCTCTTTCAAATATTTCCCCCTCTCTCTATGTTTTCTATTCTATATTACACCGTCCGACACAAAAACCCACGTAAAAAATGCGGCGCGGAATATCCGTGCCGCATTTTCCTCTTTAATTGATATGAATGGTATCCTCCGCCGTGATAGCGGTAACGTTCTTGCCGCTGTAGGTACCGTTGAAGTTCCAGGTAACGTTGATCGCCACATCCGTTCCGGGTGTGACTTCCACACTCGAACTGCCGAGGTAGGTTTCTTCCAGCGACGTGTTGGTAAGATTCAGAGACTTCGTCGGAACATAGGACGTATTGCCGCCAATGTTGACAACAACCGCGCTGCTGCTCTCACCGGTGATCAGCGCATAGGACGTCACGTACACATCCAGCTTGAGCGTCGGCGTTTCGCCGCCCGTCAAACTCCACTTCACAAGGAGATTGAGGTATGTACCGGAATCCGAACGGAACTCGCCGCTCTCCGCATAGTTGGGAACGGCAGTAGGGGCAATGGTGGGCACGGGTGTTTCCGTCGGCGCGACGGACGGAACAGGCGTCGCCGTTGGTGTGGCAGTCGGCTCTGCCGTCGGGACGGGCGTGGCCGTCGGAGTCGCGGTGGGCGCCGTGGTCGGCTCAACCGTTGCGGTCGGTTCCGGCGTTGCGGTGGCCGACGAGCCGGGATTTTGCGTGTCCGGCGCATCATTTTTTGATATGCGGAACACAACAAAGATGCCAACGGCGAGAATAAGGAAAATGAGGATCAGGGCGGGAGCCGCAGACTTCTTTTTC
>CAVIVK010000283.1:0-6007 GCA_963645975.1 Bifidobacteriaceae bacterium
AAACAAAGGAAAGGAAGAATCATCATGAAAAGGCTGACCGCTCTTCTTTTGAGCTTTGTACTGCTTCTCGGTCTCGCCGCGTGCGGAAGCACCGTGCCGAGTGCTCCGGCTGCCACCGCCGTTCCGACAGCCGTTCCGACAGCGGAGCCCACCGAAGAACCTACTGAACAGCCGGAGGATACCGGCGCGGAAACGCCCGCCGCGGGCGGCAAAACGCTCGTTGTCTATTTCTCTGCCACCGGCAGCACGCGCCGCGTGGCCGAGACCATCGCCGATACGCTCTCTGCCGATACGTTTGAGCTCGTCCCCGCCGAGCCCTACACCGGCGACGAACTCAACTATAACGATGCTTCCAGCCGCGTCAGCCGCGAGCACGCGGACGAATCGCTGCGCGATGTGGCGCTCGTCTCGACGGCTGTGCCGGACTGGGAGAGCTACGATACCGTGTTTATCGGCTACCCCATCTGGTGGGGCATCGCCGCATGGCCGGTGAACGGCTTCGTCGCCGCGAACGACTTTACCGGCAAAACTGTTATTCCGTTCGCCACCTCCGCTTCCTCCGGCATGGGACAGAGCGCCTCGATCCTGGAAGCGCTCACCAACACCGGTACATGGCAGGAAGGCCGCCGCTTCGCCTCCGGCACGAGCGAATCGACCGTACAGGAATGGGTCAACGGCCTGGGGCTTTGAAAGAAAGGAGAACATCATGGAATATACAACTCTCAATAACGGTGTCAAAATGCCGATGGCGGGCATCGGCACGTTTCTTCTCTCGCCCGACGAGGCGGAAAGCTCCGTTCTGCACGCGCTGCAAGACGGTTACCGCCTGATCGACACGGCAAACGCCTATGTGAACGAAAAGGCCGTCGGCCGGGCGATGAAGCTCTCCGGCGTGCCGCGCGGGGAGATTTTCCTTGAGACGAAGCTCTGGCCGAGCTTTTATGAGCAGCCGGACGCCGTGGACAAAACGCTCGCGCGCCTCGGCACGGATTATATCGATCTTCTGCTCATCCACCAGCGCGCCGGAAACTTCATCGAGGGCTACCGCCAGATGGAGCGCGCGTACAAGGAAGGCAAGGTGCGCGCCATCGGCCTTTCAAACTTCGTCGGCAAGGACGAGATCGAAGAGATCCTCTCGCTCTGCGAGGTGAAGCCTACGGTGCTGCAAACCGAGCTGCACCCCTACCATCAGGCACCGGAGCTCAGGGCGTTTCTGCGCGAAAAGGGCATCGTGCCGCAGGCGTGGTATCCGCTCGGCCACGGCGACAAGGCGCTGCTGGAGGAGCCGGTGTTCGCCGCACTCGGCAAAAAGTACGGCAAGAGCGCTGCGCAGATCATCCTCCGCTGGCACATTCAATGCGGCACCATCGTCATCCCCGGCTCGAAGAATCCCGAACACATCCGCTCAAATTTCGCGCTCTTCAACTTTGCGCTCACCGAGAGCGAGATGGCGGAGATCGCCGCGCTGGATAAGAACAAGCTCTACTATATCCGCACGCCGGAGCTTTTGAAAAAGTACGCAGAGATGATCCCGCCGGTGGACGAGCAAAAGTGAAGTGCACTTCCTGTTTATGCGTTGCTCATAAAAAGAAACAACCGGCGTGGCCGCAAGCGGAGTCCGAATAAGAAAGCATAGATTTTCCCCCGTAGACGTTGTCTGCGGGGGAAAACTGTTTACAGCCATTCGGCGAAGAATTTTTCGTTGGAACGAGGCGCTTTTTCGCGGCAATGCTTTGTGCATTGCAAGGAAATGGAACGCTGTTCCGGCGGAAAAGGCTCGGCGAAGGGGCTATGGTTTCTTATGAGGACGTAGCTTAAGGCCGCACCGGTTTTTCGTTCGTTCAATGCGCCGTTTCCGGCGCGCTTTCAGATTTTCACGTGAGGGTTGGTATATTGCCCGTGCTCCTTCGTTTTCTCGCCGTACTGGATGGCGAACTTCGGGCAGCGGTGCAGACAGCCGAGACACATGGCGCATTTTTCCTTGACCCACACCGGCCTTTTGTTTCGCATTTCGATGGCCTGCACCGGGCATTTCTTCTCGCACAGTCCGCAGCCGATGCAGCGATCTTCCACATGGAGGTTCGCCGTGCGCCGCTCCTTACTGTCATAGAGCGGCTGCGCGAACCGCTCGGCAAGGAATAGCGGCAGACGCGGCGACATGTGAGCGTTGGCGCGGCGCTCCCGGACGCACTCTATCGCGCGGTCGATCTCCGCTTCGGTCGTCTTTGTGAATCTCGCGACCTTTTCCGGCGTGGAAAGATCGAAGATCGGCGTCCAGGTGTCCGCCATACGGACGGAGTAGTAAGCGTCGATCTTCCGGCCGCGGATGGCCTTGCCGGCCATCGCTCCGGCAGCGCCGGGCGTTGTCCCGTAGGTGGCGATAAAGTACAGATAGCTTGTCTCAAACGACGCCTTTTCCAGAAATTCCCGGACGATGCTCGGCAGCCCCCAGAAATACGTGGGGGAAACGATGCCGACCGCCTCATCGGCAAAGGCACAGCGGTTATCCCGGATGCAATCCACGATGGAGAGCGTTTCCCGCGCCGAAGCCTCCGCGAGCCGCGAGGCAACATATCTGCAGTTTCCCGTTGCGGAAAAATATAGGATCATCTTTGACCTCCAAAATGCGTCAATGGGGACGGTTTTTGCTAACAACCTTTTTCATGGCCGGTATCTCCGGGAGAAGGCCGCCTCCAGCACGCCGAGCCAGGCGGCAAGGCTTTCCGGCGTGGGATCGCGCAGAGCGCGGTCGTAGACCGCGGCGTCGTCCGGCGCGGCCGCGGCCATGCGGCGCAGCGCCTTTTTCGGCCCGAAGTAATATTCACCGCGCAGATCGCAGTAGATGCTCAGACTGTCCGTGAGCAGCCAATGCAGCCGGTAGTATCCTTCCGTGTCGCCGCGCTCGGTGCGCCGGAGCATTTTTTGGCACCACGCAAGCGACTGTGCGTTTTCGCTCTCGCTTTTCTGCGGGGCGTTCTCTATATAGGCGTTCACCTCGGCTCGGAGCGCCGCGAGCCGCCCGGTTTCATCTTCGATGATCACGCTGTCCCAGAGCTGCAAAAAATCTTCCACATCATACGGCGCATCGAAATACGCCGCGCCGTAAAGCCAGACATCCAGCTCCGTGCCGCAAAGCTCCGAGCCGTCGTGCCCGGCTTCGCCCTCCGGCAGCAGGAGCAGCGCGTCAAAGTCGCTGTTTCGGCTGTTCGAGCCGTCGGCAAACGAGCCGTATACGGCAATGCCGAGCGGGTGATACTTTTCCCGCAGCGCCGAAACGATCTTTTCCCGGATATCCATGCGTTTGCCCCCCTTACGCCTTACAAAATACCAGAAAAAGCGCCGCGGAGCAAGATAACGTTCCTGCTCCGCGGCGCTGCCGCTTTATTTTTCGCCGACGACCTGATACATCTCACCGGTCGAGATAACATCCGTCACGCGAAGATGCCGCGCGAAGATCGCCGCGAGCGCATCGGCCTCCATGAGGCCGTTGGATACGTGGCTCGCCGCGCCGTGGTGGTGCGCGTCGATGGCTGCGCGCGAGCTGCCGTGCGCCACGGTGAGATGCCCGCCGGGGGCGAGGAGAGAAGAGAGATGCGCGATGAGCCGCTCCGGGTTGGGGAAGTGCGGAAAGGCGTTATAGATGACGATCGCGTCAAAGCCCTCGCCGAGCGGCGCGGTCTCCGCATCACCGCAGACAAACTGCACATTTTCCTGCGGAAACTTTTCGCGCGCGATGCGGATCATCTCCGGGGAAATGTCCACGGCGGTGACGCTTTTGACGCCCCGGCGCAGATAATCGCCGATCAGAACGCCCGTGCCGCACGCGATATCGAGCACGCGGCTGCCCTCGCGCACAGCAGCGTTATCGAGAATGCGGCCGATCTTCTCGTCGCTTCGGATCATGCCGGCGTCCCAGTCTCCGGCGCGTTCATCGAAGAACGCGATCACATCCTTTTGATCGATCATCCCTGCGTCCCCGCAAAGAACGTGGCGGTGTCGATTTTCTGATAGCCGCCGAAGCTGTTCGGGCAGGCGTAAATTTCTTCGGAGAGGGGCTTGCCGAGGAACGCGGTCGTGACGCGATCCGTTACTTCGGCCATGTCGATATCCTCAAACCGGTCGGGATAGGCGACCTTTGCAGCAAACCATGTGTTGATGAGCGCAATTTCATAGTTGGTGTAGTAGGCGTTGTAGGCGAGCTGGAGATACGCCTCGCCCTCGCGCCAGGCACGGCAGGTGTCGAACATCGTGGGATCCTCGGCATAGAGAGGCTTGATGTTCTTCACGGCGGCGGCGTCAAAGATCATGGCATCCATGTCCTCGCCGAGAGAGACGAACTTCTCCGCCTCGATCGGCTGCGCGCCATTCGCGCCAAGGCCGGAAACGGCGTTCTTTACGTTCGCTACGCGGAAGGAGACATAGTCCTGCGCGGTCATGAGATGATTCGTCGTGCCCCAGTTGCCGAGACCGCAGATGTAAACGGCAGGTTTCTCCTCCTCGGCAATATCGGCGGTGCGCGCTTCGATCTCGGCGCGCTCCGCGGCGATGAAGCCGATGAGCTCTTCGGCCTTCTCGCTCTCGCCGAAGATCGTGCCGAGGAGACGAAGGCTTTCGTTGAAGCACTCGTCAAATACGCTATCGGGGCCGGTCATCAGCGTAACGACCGGCACGCCGAGCTGCTCCTGCAAAGCGTTTTCCTTGTCCGCGTCGCCATAGAGGGAGATGACGATGTCCGGCTCGCAGGTGAGGATCTTTTCGGCCTCCGGGCTCTGGGCGTTCGGCCCGCCGACGCCGCACGAGGGCAGGGATGCAAACACATCGCCGTAGGCGAGAACGTAGGGGCGGGCGACGCTGTCGAACATCTTCGGGCGCTCCGAGAGCGTTTCGTTATCAATATCCTCCACGCCGCAGAGGAGCGACACATCGCCGATGTAGCTATAGAGCCGCAGCGCGCCCGCGCCGATGCATACAACACGCTGATAGCGGCCCGGCGTCACGGTGAGCTCGCGGCCGATGAGGTCGGTGACGGTGATTTCGGCGCTCTCCTCTGCCGGTTCGGCGGCAGGCGCTTCCGTCGCTTCGACCGGCGCTTCCGTCGCCGCCGGGGTTTCGGCGGGAGCGGCGCCGCATGCGGCGAGCGAGAGAACCATCGTGAGCGCAAGCAGCAGGGAAATAAGCTTAGCTTTCTTCATAGTATTTTCCTCCCAGAATGACTTTCTTTCCGTCTACGGTGATGATGCGCGATTTGATATCGAAAATATCACCGATCACTTCGCTTGTGAGCACGCTCTCGTCCCCGGCATAGCGCACAACGCCGTCTCGGAGAAGGAAGAACTTATCGCCCAGGCACAGCGCCTGGTTGAGATCGTGCAGCGAGCTTAAAATGGCAACGCCGCGCTGCCGCGCCGCCTTTTTCGCCTCATCGATGATGAGCTCTTCGTTCGCAATATCGAGATTGCCGGTCGGCTCATCAAAGATGAGCAGGCGCGGCTCCTGTACGAGCGCGCGGGCGATGGCGATCTTCTGCTTCTCGCCGCCGGAGAGCTCTTCCGCGTTGCGCTCGGAAAGAGCTTCGAGATGCATGTCGGCAAGAATGCGCTCCGTGGCCTCAAAATCCTCGCGTCCCGGCTGCATGCCGAAGCGGGATACGCGCCCGAGCAGGATCGCATCAAACACACTCAGCGCGCCAAAGTGGATGTGCTGCGGCACATAGGCGACGAGCTTTGCCCGCTCGCGCCGCGGCATTTTCAAAAGATCCTTGCCGTCGAAGCGGATCGAGCCGCTCTCCGGCGCGGCAAGGCCGAGAATGCATTGAAAGAGCGTCGTTTTGCCCGCGCCGTTTTTGCCGAGGAGAATGCCGATCTCCCCGTCGTTGAGCGTGAGCGAAACGCCCCGGAGCACCGGCTCCGACCAGCGGGAATAGCGAAAGACAACGTTTTCCAGCTCTAACATTGGCCGTGCTCCTTGTATTATAGAGTAGTAGTTTTTAATGCCCCTCTCCAAGGGC
>CAVIVK010000284.1:0-6423 GCA_963645975.1 Bifidobacteriaceae bacterium
GGCGAGAGAGGTGTGCTGGTTGCGCATGTTCTCGATCTTCACGGTCTGGAGCGGGCCATAGCGCAGTGCTTCGGTCAGCGCGCGGCCCGGCGCGTCCGTGTGGACGTGTACTTTGATAATGTCGTCGTCCTCCACGAGCACGAGCGAGTCGCCGAGGCTCTCGAGAAAGCTGCGCAGCAGCTCGGGATCGCGCTGTTTTTCGCGCGCGACGATAAACTCGGTGCAGTAGGTGAATGTGATCTCCTCGTCGTTGATCGCGGAAAATTCCGCGCTCGTCTTGGTCTCCGTCGCGGGAGCCTTGGCGACGAACTTGCCCTGCAGGCAGAGCAGCATCGCGTTGAGGATGACAACATAGCCCTGGCCGCCGGCATCCACGACACCCGCTTTTTTGAGCACGGGGTTCATGTCCACGGTCTTGGCAAGCGTTTCGCGCGCCACGGCGAGAGCGTCGGTGAGGAGCTCTTCCATATCGGTCACGCCGGCCTTGATCCGCTCGGCGGCGGCTTCCGAGGCACAGCGGGACACGGTGAGCACCGTGCCTTCGGCGGGCTTCATAACGGCTTTGTAGGCGGCGTCTACGCCGTCGCCCATCGCCTTGGCCCAGTCGGCGGCATTGCATTCGGCCTTGCCGCGCAGACTTTTGGCCAGCCCGCGGAACAGCAGGGAGAGAATAACGCCGGAGTTGCCGCGCGCGCCGCGCAGCAGCGCGGAAGCGGCGGTATCGGCAGCGTCGCCGACGGCGGAGGGCGTGCGGCCGCGCAGAGCGGTCGCGGCGGCAGACATGGTCAAAGACATGTTCGTGCCGGTGTCGCCGTCCGGCACGGGGAAAACGTTAAGCTCGTTGAGTTGCTGGCGGTTCTCGTCCAGCGCGGCCGAGGCGCAGAAGATCATTTCCGCGAATACCTGACCGCTGATTGTATTTCTCACTGCGGGGCTTCCTCCTTGGCTGATCAGTCCATCGTCATGGAATCTACATAGACGTCCACCTGACGGACGGAAACGTCCGTAGCGGAGGAGACCTTGTAGCTGACTTCGTTCATAATGCTGCTGCAAAGCGCGGCGATATTCACACCGTGATCGACCACGATGTGGAGTTCGATCGTAATGCTTCCGTCGTCGTTGGGCGTAACGGAGACGCCCTTGGTCATAGACTCCCGACGGAGAAGCTGCACCAGACCGCTTTCCTTGGCGCGTCCGGCCATGCCTTTGACGCCGAAGCAGCGCGTCGCCGCATCCCCTGCCAGCCACGTGAACACTTCGGAGCTGATGCAGATGGAGCCTCTTTCGTTGTCAAGTTTTACCATGGCAAGTCTTCCTTTCCACAAATCGATTCATAATTATAAAACAGATTGTCGAAAAGTACAAGGCCTTTCTTGTCGCCATAACCGGGAAAAACATACCAAAATTCAGGGGGAATCCTGTGGGATTCCGGCAAAAATGAGAGAAAAAACCCCTATACAAGCTCTTTACATCGGCGGTGGGGCGTGGTAAAATGACTCTGTTCGCAAAGACGTTTCGGAAAGCCCTGCTGTATTTCCGAAACAGGAGCAAAAAATTATAGGAGATGAATCGAATGGTAAGAAAGCTTAAGTCCATGGACGGCAATACCGCTGCCGCCCACGTGTCCTATGCATTTACCGAAGTCGCGGCAATCTATCCCATCACGCCGTCCAGCCCCATGGCGGACTACGTGGATCAGTGGTCTGCCGAGGGTCGGAAGAATGTGTTCGGCACCACCGTCAAGGTTGCGGAGCTTGAGTCCGAGGCCGGCGCCGCCGGCAGCGTGCACGGCTCTCTCAACGCCGGTGCGCTGACCACCACCTACACCGCCTCTCAGGGCCTGCTGCTGATGATCCCCAACATGTACAAGATCGCCGGCGAGCTGCTGCCCTGCGTGTTCCACGTTTCCGCCCGTGCGGTTGCGTCCCACGCGCTGAGCATCTTCGGCGACCACGGCGACGTTTACGCCTGCCGTCAGACCGGCTTCGCCATGCTGGCGGAGACCAACATTCAGGAGATCATGGATCTCTCCCCGGTGGCGCACCTGTCCGCCATCCAGGGCCGCGTCCCGTTCATCAACTTCTTCGACGGCTTCCGCACCTCTCACGAGATCCAGAAGGTCGCCGTCTGGGATTACGATGATCTGGCCGACATGCTCGACTGGGATGCTGTCAAGGCGTTCCGCGAGCGCGCTCTCAACCCCGAGCATCCGACGATGCGCGGCTCCCACGAGAACGGCGATATCTTCTTCCAGAACCGCGAGGCTTCCAACAAGTACTACAACGCGCTGCCTGAGATCGTTGAGCAGAACATGGCGAAGGTCAATGCCAAGCTCGGCACCGACTACCAGCTCTTCAACTACTACGGCGCGCCCGATGCCGACCGCGTCATCGTTGCGATGGGCTCCATCTGCGACGTGGCCGAGGAAGTCATCGACTACCTGACCGCTCACGGCGAGAAGGTCGGCCTTGTCAAGGTCCGCCTGTTCCGCCCGTTCCGTGCCGACAAGCTCGTTGCCGCCATCCCCGAGACCGTCAAGAAGATCGCTGTTCTTGACCGCACCAAGGAGCCCGGCGCGCAGGGCGAGCCTCTGTTCATGGACGTCGTGACCGCGTTCGCCACCTCCGGCCGTCAGGCCAAGATCATTGGCGGCCGCTACGGCCTCTCCTCCAAGGACACGCCTCCCGCGTCCGTGTTCGCCGTTTACGACGAGCTCAAGAAGGACGAGCCGAAGAGCCAGTTCACCGTCGGTATCGTGGACGACGTTACCCACCTCTCCCTCACCGAGAAGTCTCGCGAGGAGACCCCCAACACCGCCGCGGAAGGCACCATCGAGTGCAAGTTCTGGGGTCTTGGCGGCGACGGTACCGTCGGCGCGAACAAGAACTCCACCAAGATCATCGGCGACCACACCGATAAGTACATCCAGTCTTACTTCCAGTACGACTCCAAGAAGACCGGCGGCGTCACCGTCAGCCATCTGCGCTTCGGCGACAAGCCCATCAAGAGCCCGTACTACATCAACAAGGCCGACTTCGTCGCGTGCCACAACCCGTCCTACATCGTGAAGAACTTCCCGATGGTGCAGGACGTCAAGCCCGGCGGCATCTTCCTCATCAACTGCCAGTGGGATGCCGAGGAGCTTAACAAGCACCTCCACGCCGACGCGAAGCGCTACATCGCCAAGAACAACATCCAGCTCTACACCATCAACGCCATTGACCTCGCTGTCAAGGTCGGCATGGGCAAGCGCACCAACACCATCCTGCAGGCCGCGTTCTTCGCTCTGGCGAACGTGCTGCCCAAGGATGAGGCTGTCAAGTACATGAAGGATGCCGCTGAGCACTCCTACATGAAGAAGGGCATGGACGTCGTCCAGAAGAACTGGGACGCCATCGACGCCGGCGCCGGCGCCCTCGTGAAGATCGACGTTCCGGCCGACTGGGCGAACGCCACCGAGGAAGTTCACGTTGAGCATCTCGAAGGCCCCGAAAAGACCGTTGCGATGGTTCGCAACATCATGGAGCCCGTGGGCCGCATGAACGGCGACTCTCTGCCGGTCTCCGCTTTCGTCGATTACGCCGACGGCACCTTCCAGCAGGGCGCCGCTGCGTACGAGAAGCGCGGCGTTTCCGTCACCGTTCCCGAGTGGACCGCCGAGACCTGCGCGCAGTGCAACCAGTGCGCTTACGTCTGCCCGCACGCCACCATCCGTCCCTACACTCTCAACGCCGAGGAAGTCGCTGCGGCTCCCGAAGGCACCAAGATGGTCGATCACAAGATGTCCAAGGGCAAGTACAAGTACGCCCTGGCCATCAGCCCGCTCGACTGCATGGGCTGCTCCGTGTGCGTGAGCGTCTGCCCGACCAAGTCCCTCAAGATGGTTGGCCAGGAGAGCCAGCTCGGCGAGCAGAAGGTCTTTGACTACATGGTCAAGGACGTCACCGTCAAGGCCGATGTTGCCGGCACCGACAACGTCATCAAGTCCCAGTACCTCAAGCCGTATTTGGAGTTCTCCGGCTCCTGCGCCGGCTGCGCCGAGACGAGCTACGCCCGCCTCGTCACCCAGCTCTTCGGCAACCGCATGTACGTCTCCAACGCCACGGGCTGCTCCTCCATCTGGGGTGGACCGGCTGCCACTTCTCCGTACTGCATGGACAAGAACGGCAAGGGCGTTGCCTGGGCGAACTCCCTCTTCGAGGATAACGCCGAGAACGGCTACGGCATGTACCTTGGCCAGAAGGTGCTTCGCGAGAAGTACATCGAGGCCGTCAAGGAACTGATCGCCGTGCCTTACGTCGATGAAGACATCGCCGCCGCCGGCAAGGAATATCTCGACACCGTCAACGACGGCGAGAAGAACACCGCCGCGGCCGAGAAGCTCATCGCCGCCATCAACGCCAACCCGAGCGTGCCCACCTGCGAGTGCGACGCCTGCAAGCTCGCCCGCAAGGTCCTCGAGGGAAAGAACTACCTCGCCAAGAAGTCCGTCTGGATCTTCGGCGGCGACGGCTGGGCGTTCGACATCGGCTTCGGCGGTCTGGACCACGTCCTGGCCTCCGGCGAAGACGTCAACGTGTTCGTGTTCAACACCGAGGTGTACTCCAACACCGGCGGACAGGCCTCCAAGGCTTCCAACATCGGCCAGGTCGCGCAGTTCGCGGCAGCCGGTAAGGAGATCAAGAGCAAGTCTCTCGCCGAGATCGCCATGACCTATGGCTACGTTTACGTCGCTCAGGTCGCTATGGGCGCGAACATGGCTCAGACGCTCAAGGCCATCAAGGAAGCCGAAGCGTGGCACGGCCCGTCCCTCATCATCGGCTACTCTCCCTGCGAGATGCACTCCATCAAGGGCGGCATGGCCAACTGCCAGCTCGAGATGAAGAAGGCTGTCGACTGCGGCTACTGGAACCTCTTCCGGTACAACCCGGCGGCGGAGAAGCCCTTCTCGCTGGACAGCAAGGAGCCCAAGGGCGGCTATCAGGACTTCCTGAAGAACGAGGCCCGCTACGCGCGTCTTGCCACCGCCTTCCCCGAGCGCGCTACCGAGCTCTTCGAGAAGAACGAAGAGAACGCCAAGGCCCGCTACGAGCACCTGCTCAAGCTCAAGGCGCTGTACGAATAATTTCCAATCGCAAAAAGGAGCCGGAATTTTTCCCGGCTCCTTTTTTGTCTACTTAAAGCACCTCTTGTTAACAAATCCCTATAATGGGAAAATAGTGGGTATTGAATTTGAAAAATTCAATACCCACTATTTTTTATCCGGTGTATAAAGAATGACCTCTTCTACAGCGCAGTCAAGAATGGAGCAAATGTCGTTGAGCGTTGCAAGCGTGATACTGCGGTTGTGCTTCAAGGCGTCCAGCGTCCCTTTGCTGAAGGAATATTTGGTTATCAGCGTGTATGTTGTCACGCCTTTCTTTTTCATCGTCTCCCATAAGGGATCAAAAGTAATCAACCGCATATCCTCCCGCCAAAAACAACTCCCTGATTAAATTATAGTTAGGAAAAAAGGGTTGAATATACCCGAAAATTGGGGTATTATTTGAGGGAGAACGAAAAGGGGGATAAAACTAATGAAAAGAAAAGTCTGTATTGTCGTGGCCGTTTTGCTTGCGTTTTCCTGCCTTGTGGGCTGCGGAAAAAGCAAAGAGGTAAAGGCGGTCGAGAAAACGATAAAGGAGATCGGCGAGGTAACAAAGGAGAACGAAGCGCAGATCAACTATGCCCGTGCGATGTATGAAGCACTTTCTGAAGAGGAACAGAAGCGAGTGTCGAATTACGATGTGTTGGAGCAGGCGGAGAGAGATTTACAGGAGATAAACAGACTGGCAATTGTTGGCATGTGGCAGACGAGCTTTGTGGGGATTCCAGCCGTCGTTGATTTTAAAAGTGACGGAACCTACGAAATATTTGTAGATATGTCGCTGCTGTTCTGGCTGCAAACCGATACGAGCAATATGAAGGGGACTTACTCGTTTGACGGATGCTATCTCAAGCTGGACGAAAGCGAAGAGCTCATTTCCATAAAGATTACTGGGGATAGCATGATCTTTTCCTCCCCGGCGCTGAAAAGCGAGGGATACGGTGACCTGTTCTTTACAAGGTATGAATGACACCGTGTTATAGCCGCCCCCTTGACCGAGCGGCGAGATTTGTGGTATGGTATGTTACCAAGCCGTTACCAAACCGGAGGTGGAACTATGCCGAACATTCTCGATTATCTCACCTGGCGCGGCGATGTGCCGTTTTCGGTGTCGCCGCCGAACGAAGTGGACAACTACATCCATTGTAAGATTGGAACGCTCGATTTCACCGGCATCGTGCCCGAAAACGAGCTGTATGTCCCGCTGCCGCAGGCGGTAGAGGCGTACTTTGCTGCGGGCGGCGCGGAAAAGCTCGGCGCACTCAGCTCGCCATATA
>CAVIVK010000284.1:6433-7209 GCA_963645975.1 Bifidobacteriaceae bacterium
GCTTCCGCGAGGTGATGCTCACCGGCTACCGTCAGGTGTTCAATGAGAAAAAGACGGAGCAGTTCTCTGCGCTCACGCTGCGCCTGCCCGGCGGGCTGCACTATGTGACCTTCCGAGGCACGGATGACACGATCGTCGGCTGGAAGGAGGACTGCCTGCTCACCGTTATGGACGAGATCCCCGCGCAGCGCGATGCGGTCGAGTATCTCACGTGGGCGGCCTCGGTCTATCCGGGAAAGATCGCCGTCGGCGGCCACTCCAAGGGCGGCAATCTCGCCATGTACGCCGCTGCCATGGCGAGCGAGAGCGTACAGGAGCGCATCGGGAATATCTACAATAACGACGGCCCGGGCTTTCAGGAGAAAATTTTGCAGACCGAGGGCTACCAGCGCGTCAAGCCGCGCATCAAAACGATCCTCTCCCAGAACGCCATGGTCGGCACGCTCCTCTGGCAGGACTGCGACTATACGGTTGTAAAGAGCACCGCCGCGCTGCTCGGCGCGCACGACGGCTTCACATGGGAAACGACTCCCACGGGCTTCGTCCGCTGCGAAACCCTGTCGCCGTCGGCGCGGGCGTTTGACCGCGCCATGGAGGAAGTCCTCGGCGGCATGAGCATGGCCGAGCGGCAGGAATTTATTGAAGAGTTTTTCGGTACGCTCACCGCGACCGGTGCCGTAACGCTCAGCGACCTCTCCGCGCGGATGCTGCGTGAAACGCTGCGCGTCGCCCGCGCCGTGCACCAGGAGCCGAGCCTGCACAAAATGGTCAACGAC
>CAVIVK010000285.1:0-5798 GCA_963645975.1 Bifidobacteriaceae bacterium
CCCCCAGACAGCGGCTTTGCGCTGCTGTCTGGGGGAGAGATTTGTCTCAAATAGTTTTAAAAAAATCATCCACAGCCCGGTTAAATGCTGCCGGGTGCTTATTTGCAGTAAAGTGATCCCCAGGGAGAATCACGAGCTGGGCATTCGGGAGGCTTTTCGCAATCAGCCTTGTGTGCGCTTCTTTGATCAGATCCTTTGATCCGCAGACCACCAGCGTCGGCGCTGTGACCGGCAAGAGCTCCGATGGCCGGATGTTCGGATCGTTCACCATGAGCCCGAGCATTTCGGCGTTTTTCTTGGCGCCGGGCGACCGGGCGGCAAAATGGCTCGCGATTTTATATCCGATCTCCACGGAGAACTGCGGCAGCCGCTTTACGCCCGACGGATCAAGATTGCCGCCGTTCAAAATGAGAGCTTTTACCATATCGGGGTGGTTCATTGCAAATTTCATCGCGATGTTCGCGCCATCCGAAAAACCAAGAATGACCGGCCGGGCGATGCCGTGACCCTGCATGAAATCATAGAGATCGCAGGCGAACTGCCCAATGGTAAACGGCGCTTCCCCTCTCGGAGAGCGGCCGTGCCCTCGGGTATCCACGGCAATTACGCGGTATCGATTCTGGAAGTACTCGATCTGATGTTTAAAGTATTCGCTGTTCTCGCCGTTCCCATGCAGAAAAATAAACGGCTCCCCCGTCCCGGCTTCCTGATAAAAGAGCTCAATGTCCATGCTGTCCTCCGATGCGTTCTATCGGCGTCCCGATGTGCTTTTCGAGCCGCCATTGCGGCGCGCTGCCATCATCTGCCCAGTATTCATCCAAGGATACGATCTTATCGTTTTCCATTTGGATAAAGGACGTCACATGGAACGAGCGGCTCCAATCCTTTGGATAAACGCGTGTGACGGTAACGGTCAAGCCGTCCAGAGCGTCGACCCGTTCCACGACTCCGTCCCACTTCCCGGGATATTCGCAGTTGGCGATGATGAATTCATCCACCGTGAAATGCTCGTTTGTGCAATGCCAGTTCACATAGGCGTCCGGGGCGAAGTATGTTCGGATCTCCGGCTCGTCCTGCGCGAGAACTGCCCGCCAAAAGGCTTTTATATCCATGCCGTGCCTCACACTTACAATTCATATACGGCAACGATCTCATTGCCGCACATGTCCCCGTTTTCCACAAACCCGTATTTCCGGTAAATGTCTCTGGCACGGGTGTTTTCCGGCTCGTAGGAGAGCCAGACCTTTTTCGCCTCGCCGAAGGGGAACGTGCGGATCAGTGCTATGGCCGCGTCGATCGTCTCCCGGCCGAGTCCGCGCCCCTGATAGTTTTTGTCGATCATCAGCCGCCAGAGAGAGTAGTTTTCTTTGATGAGCTTACTTTCGTTTTCGTTTCCCACGGTACCCTTGCCGATCATAACGAACCCAATGAGTTCCGCATCGTTATAAACGGCCAAAGGCAGGGCGTTGTTGCCCTCGTTTCTTGTGGCGTAGGCCTCCGCCAGACTTTGGATGTTTTCCGCAACGAAATCCTTCTGTGCCTCAAAAGGCTCCAGAGCGCAGACCTTCCAAATATTTGCGTTGGTGATTTCTTTGAATCGGATCAAAATATGGTTCCTCCGTTAAATCGGCTTTGCCGGTTGACTAAATTTTATCTATAGTATCATGCCGAAACGAAAGATACAAGAACAGCCACGGCAATTCTGCCGTGGCTGTGGAGTTTATAAAAAGTAAAGCTTTCAGGTTTTCTTTTCGAAGGCATAGCCGCAGCGCGGGCACGTGATGCGAATCTTCCCTTTGCCGCGGGGGACGCGCACGACCTCCTTGCAGCTCGGGCAGCGGAAGAAGGCGTAGTCCTTCCTCTGGCGAAAGCAGCTTTTCAGCAGACGGAACGAGCCGAGAAAGCGGTTCCGATGGGAAAGGTACTTCCGGTTTTCTTCGCTTCGGACGGCGACCTTCCGGGAGAAGATGCGCACATAGCACCAGATCAGCAGCGCAAGTGCCGCCGTGGAAAATACGGCGGAGAAGAAAGCGCTCTTTCCGCGTACGGCCACCGAGATCAGGATGCATACGCATCCGCATATGGAAAGAAACCGGCCGAGTGCGTCTGCACCGTAACGACCGGCCATGAAAGCGGAAAAATTTCGGTTGGGGGAACCACGCCGCATAAATAAGACCTCCGGGGAAAAAGGGCATTCCAACGCCCGTTTCTGTCATAGACTTTAATACGAAATCGTAAATAAGTCGTGAACTTTCCACCGAATTAACAAAAAATTCATTTTTTATCGTGAACCGAGCGTCGAAATATTGACAAAAAAACGCCGGGGCGGTATAATTTCATCAAAATTTTTATGCTTTCAGGGAAGCGAGGGAAAACAATGCGTCCGGACGGTATACTTGTAAAGAATGAAGACCCCATGTACTTTCTCATCCCGTATTTTCTCACGAAGCGGTACGATGCGATGAATATGATCACGCTGGACATTCCGGAAATGCCCATGCGTGCCTATATGAACGAGAAGCGGAAAGAGGGCAAGCAGATCAGCCATCTGGCGCTGGTGCTCACGGCATACCTGCATACGCTGGAAAAGTACCCGGCGCTCAACCGCTTTATAAAGGGTCATAATATCTACCAGCACAAGGATATCAAGGTATCCATGGTTGTTTTGAAGCCGGACGGCAGCGACACCATGTCGAAGATCGATCTTGTCCCTACGGACGATGTGTTCGATGTGCAGGCGAAGATCACCGGCTATATTGATCAGAACCGTCAGGTTGGCGAGGCCAATTCCTTTGATACGGCGATGAAGATCCTCACAACAAAGCTGCGCTGGCTCCTGCCGCCGGTCATTGGCCTGATCCGGTTTCTGGATAACCATGGCCTTTTGCCGCAGTCGCTCATTGATTTGACGCCGTTCCACGCAAGCCTTCTTATCTCGAACCTCGCGAGCATCCGCACAAACCATATTTACCACCATGTGTATGAGTTTGGCACGACGAGCGTTGCCATCACCATGGGCAACATGCGCGAGGTGCCGCGCCGCAGCAAAGACGGCATCGTCTTTGACCGGTGCATGCCGCTCGGCGTTGTGATGGACGAGCGCATTGCCAGCGGCCACTATATGGCGCAGGCGTTTGCGCAGATCAAGAAATACCTTGCTGACCCGCACCTGATGGAGCGCGAAAGCCTTGACGCCGAAAAAGCGGCGGAAAAAGCGGAATAATTTATGTGATCAGACGGTCTCCCCATGGCTTTGCCGATGGGGAGACCGTTTTTGCCGAGGAAAACCCGGCGCGCAAAACCCGGCAAGTTTTGACAGATACAACGTAGTGTGGTATTTTAAATGGAAACAGATTTTTTTCGGAGGCGAGAAACATGCTTCACGATTTCAAACCGTCGGACGACGGACTCGATAAAGCGCAGCGCAAGGCGGAGATCGCCCGGCTTCGTGAAAAAATCGCGGCACAGCAGCAGAGCGTCATGGCGGCAAAGCTGCCTGTGGTCGTTCTTGTAGAGGGGTGGGACTGCGCCGGAAAAGGCCATCTCATCAACGAACTCATCAGCGAGATGGACCCGCGTTTTTACCGCGTGGCGGTCTATAAGCGCGTGCCGGAGGACGAGGAGCGCTATCCGTTCCTCCACAAGTTCTTCGAGCCCCTGCCGGAAAACGGAAAGTTTCTCTTTATGGACACCGGCTGGATGGAGGACTGCGTCTATAAATACCTGCGCCGGGAGATCACCGCGGACGAATACGAACGCCGCGTGGAGGCGTGCAAAATTTTTGAGCGGCAGCTCCGTGATAACGGCTATATCGTCATCAAACTCTTTCTGCATATCTCGCGCGAGGAACAGCTCGCGCGCATCGCGCAGCTGCGGGAGGATATCGATACCGAGTGGCGCGTAACACAGGACGATCTCTGGCAGCAGAAGGAATACAACCGCTTCCGCCGCGCCTACGAGGATTTTATGGAGGAGACGGGCAACTGGCACATTCTCGATGCCGGAAGCCGGAAGAAACGTCTGCTCATGGGCTTTCGCGCCGTTACCGAAACGATCGACAAGGCCCTTGCGGATGGCCGCTATGTTGGCAAGGCAGGGAAGAACGCCTTTCCACTGCTCGGCGGACCTTCCCTTGGCGACGCCGATCTCACCAAGAGCCTGACGCCGGAGGAATATAAGGCGGAGCTCAAGCGGCTGCAGGAAAAGCTTTCCATACTCCATAATAAGATTTACCGCAAGCGTATCCCCGTTGTCATCTGTTACGAAGGCTGGGACGCCGCCGGAAAGGGCGGCAACATCCGCCGTCTTGCCTATCCGCTCGACCCGCGCGGGTTTGATGTGATTCCCATCGCGAGCCCCACGCCAGGCGAGCTTGCGCGGCACTATCTCTGGCGGTTCTGGACACGCCTGCCCAAGAGCGGCCATGTGACGATCTTTGACCGCAGCTGGTATGGCCGCGTTATGGTCGAGCGCATCGAGGGCTATTGCTCAGAGAACGACTGGAAGCGCGCCTACGGCGAGATCAACGAGTTTGAAAAAGAACTTGCCGATTACGGCACGATTGTTCTCAAATTCTGGATCCACATCGACCCGGAAACGCAGCTTGAACGCTTTGAGCTGCGGCAGAATACGCCGGAGAAGCAATGGAAGATCACCGACGAAGACTGGCGCAACCGCGAAAAGTGGCCGCTCTATGAAACGGCAGTCGAGGAAATGCTGCAAAAGACGAGCACGGAGTATGCTCCCTGGCATATCATTGAATCCGTGGACAAGAAATACGCCCGCATCCGCGTTCTTCAGATCGTGACGGATGCGCTGGAGCAGGCCGTAAACGAGCATATCACCCGAGGAGTGAAGAAAGAATGTGCCAAGCCGAAAAAGGATCGGAGCTGACGGTTTCCGTCGTGCCGGAAATACCGGAGCCGGAAAACGCGCTTCTCGCCGAGGCCAAGGCAGCCGGGCTGTTCCTTGACCGCGAGCTGAGCTGGCTGCAATTTAATCTCCGTGTACTGGAGCAGGCGGGCGATCCGACGGTTCCGCTTTTGGAGCGGCTCAAGTTCCTCGGCATTTATCGCTCGAATCTCGAAGAGTTCTTCATGGTACGCGTCGGCTCGCTTACGCACCGCGCAGCGCTCTTGCCGGACGATCGGGACGAAAAGACCGGCCGTACGCCCGGCGAGCAGGTGAGCGCTATCCTTGCCGCGGTCGCGGCGCAGCAATCGCGCGAGGAGCGCATTTACCGGCGGCTTCTGGAGGATCTGCGCGACGCCGGCATTGACGTGCTGGACTTTCATAAAATGACGAAGCCCGAGGAGGTTGTAGCGAAAAAGTATTTTTCCGAGCTGCGCCCGCTGCTCTCGCCGCGCGTTGTGGATGGGGGACATCCGTTTCCGTTTATCGCCAACCGTGAGGTATATGTGGCGGCGACGATCGGCAAGAGCGAAGATTTCCGCCTGGGACTCGTTTCGCTGCTGCGGCTGCCGCCGTGGCGCGTCGTGGAGCTGGACGGAAGGCAGAAGGTGATGCTCACGGCGGAACTCGTGCGCCACTTTGTGCCGCAGCTTTTCAAAAAGCAGGAGGTGCGCGACGCTGTCCTTTTGCAGGTTACGCGAAACGCCGACGTGTTCATCGACGACGACCTGCGCGGGTACGACGCGGACTTTCGCGCCAGTATGGAGAAAATGCTGCGCAAGCGCAAGCGCCAGCAGCCGGTGCGCCTCGTGATCGGCGGCAAGCCGTCCGCACGGCTGCGCTCGGCGCTCATAAAAGACCTGAAGGTATCCGAGAGCAACGTATTT
>CAVIVK010000286.1:0-6974 GCA_963645975.1 Bifidobacteriaceae bacterium
GCCGCCGGAAGCCATTTTACTCTTCGGTGTGCTCTTCCGCCGGCTCTTCCGGGGTCTCCGCAGCGGGAGCATCGGGCTCTTCCTCGATCGTGATCTCGACGGAAATGTCCTCGTCGCCCTCGTCCTGCGCAACGACGTCCTCAAAGCTCGCGTCCTCGCTTCCATGGAACGAGCCCTTGAGCGAATCGATCTCCGACTGCATCTCCTCGATGCGCGCGTTGACCGCGTCCACTTCCTCAACGAGCTGCGCGTACAGCCCCTCGGCATCGCTGTGGTGCTCTTCGTAATACGCCTTGCCGAGTTCGATGTACGCCTTCTTGAGCGCGTCCTTCTCGCTCGTCAGCGCAACGGTGAGCTTGGCAAGACGGGCAGCGTCTCTCGTTTTGTCCATAGCAACGTTGGCGTATTCCGCGCCGCGCTCGCGCAGGTTGGTGATGGTGTCCATAAGAGAATCGAGATTGAAGTTCATGATCTATTTCCTCCTTCAAGATTTTTGTTTTCGGTTATCAGACGGTTTTATCTTTCGATTCGTTCGGAGTTTTTTCTTCTTTGTCTGCCGCGGCGCTCTGCGCGCGGACGCGGTTCACATAGAGATCCTCCGGGCGGTGCGGCTTCCGGCTCTGCACAACGAGGATCACGAGCGCGACAAGGCACATGCCGCCGCCGATCACCTGCGAAGCGCGAAGCGCCGTTCCGGGGATGAGCAGGGGTGAAGTACGCAGCGGCTCAAGCAGGAAGCGGATGAGACCATACCAGATAAAGTACAGCAGCGTTGCCTGTCCGTCGTACTGCCGTTTTCCCTTCTGCGTCCAGATTGCGAGGAAGATAAAGCCCACAAGATTCCAGAGCGATTCATAGAGAAACAGCGGATGGACATAGTACGTGGTGCCGCCGGTTGTAAGCCCCATGCGGCAGAAAATGTCTGTTATTTCGCCGATATACTCGCGGTTCATGAAGTTTGACCAGCGCCCGATGATCTGCCCGATGAGCAGTCCGAGCACAACGCAGTCCATGATCGCGCCGAAGGGGATCTTCTTTTTTCTCGCATACAGCCACACGCACAGCGTTGCAAGCAGCAGTCCGCCGGGGATGGCCGTGCCGCCCTCCCAGATCTTGCACCAGTTCCAGAGCGTCTGCCACACGGTGTCGCCAACATAGTTCGACCAATGGCAAAAAACGTAATAGAGCCGTGCGCCGATGATCGCCGTGGGCAGGCCGATGAGCACCACGTCGGTCAGGGTATCCTTGGAAATGCCGAAATCCTTCGGCGCGCGCCACATGCAGTAGAGCGCGGCGAGGACGAAGCCGAGGCCGATGATCGCGCCATACCAGTAGAGCGTATGGCCGAAGAGCGTGTATGTACCGCTCGGGTTGAGAGAAAAGCTCTCGCCGAGCATGGGAAACGTAATGATCGCGCCGGGAAATGCTTCGGGCATGGGGAAAACTCCTTTCGCTGTGGAAAAATCAGGTGTTGGGACGAATCACGGAAAGCGCCAAGCGCTCACGCGTGAGATTTTCGCAGAGGAACGCCTCGCACTCCGCGAGCGTGATGGATTCAAGCGCCGCAAACGCGTCGAGCGAGTCCCAGCCGTCAAGCTTGCTCTCGGCAAGCGAAATGGCATAGGCGGCAAAGGAATCGAGCGAACCAAGTCTCTGGCCGTACTTTGCGCGGCGGCAGCGCTCGAGCGCGTCCTTATCCAGCCCGCGCAGCGCAACGCCGGAGACCGCCTCGTGTACGGCTTCCGTCACAGCGTCGGGGTCGCGGCTCTCACCGCCGAGCACCAGCGTGACCGCCCCGGCGGAGGAATCGTATTCGATGGCGTAGTCGCGGTTCAAAAGTCCCTTGGCGTAAAGATCGTTATAAAATGCCGAGGAAGTGCCGAGCAGACACTCACAGGAAAGCTCCGCGAGGAGTTTCTGCCGCTCTCTCGCCGCGCCATCCGGAAGATATGGCAGCTTCACGCCAAGCAGAAACTGCGGCGCGGAAACGCTCATCGTTTTCTCGGCGCGCGCCTTGCGGGGCAGAAGCGTTTCGGGCGCTCCGTAGTCGCGCTCCGGCTTCTCGCCGGGAGTGTCCGGCAGTATTTCGCGCGCCGACGCGGCGATCGCTTCGGGATCCACATCGCCGACGCAGCAGAGCACCATGTTCGAGGGATGGTAAAACACGCTGTGGCAATGATAGAGCGTTTCCGGCGTGATCTGCGCGATGCTTTCGATCGACCCGGCCACGCTCTCGCGGATGGGGTGGTGGTCGTAAAGCGCGCCGAACAGCTGGTAGTATCCGGCATAGCCGGGCTCATCCTCGCTCATGCAGATTTCCTGGCCGATGATGCCCTGCTCCTTCGCCACGCTCTCCTCGGTATAGTACGGTGTGGAAACGTAGGTGAGCAGCAGCCGGAGATTTTCCATAAAGTTCTCCGAGCCGGTGAAATAATACGCCGTGCGGCCGCTGCTGGTGAAGGCATTGGGGCGCGCGCCGAGCGCGGCAAAGTCCGAAAGGACGTTGCGCCCATCGGGCATATCAAACATTTTGTGCTCGAGAAAGTGGGCGACACCCGCGGGCGTATCGATCCACTCGCCGTTTACCTTGAAGCGGCGATCCGCCCCGCCGTAGCGTGTGGCAAAAAAGGCCGCGTTTTTGCAAAAGCCCGGCTTGACCGCCACGAGAATGGAAAGCCCGTTCGGGAGGACTTCCTCATACAGCGTTTCGCCGAGATGCAGATATTCGTGCTTGTTCATTCGGCCTCGGCCTCCTCTCCGCGGAGAAAGTATACGGCGTCAAGCTCCACGCCGCGCGCGATGGCGGCCACGTCCTCGGTCGTGACAGTCTCGGCGAGCGCCGCAATATCGTCGGGCGAGGCGTCCGTCCCCTGCACGGTCTCGCGCAGATAGAAGTCC
Organism: Bifidobacteriaceae bacterium; assembly: GCA_963645975.1. Classification (GTDB taxonomy): domain Bacteria; phylum Bacillota; class Clostridia; order Oscillospirales; family Oscillospiraceae; genus Apopatocola. Next base: position 2,899 of record CAVIVK010000286.1, read on the forward strand.
GCAAGATAGTACGGGCTGTCCGCGCCGGTGCGAAGATCGCCCGCCACGCTGCGCCGCGCCGCGGCGAGCTCGGCTTCGGAGATGTCGCCCGCGCGAACCGCGTCGAGTTGGGCAAGAATCTCCTTGAGCGCTTCGTCATACTTATCAAACTCGATGCCGGAGAGCACCGCCATAATGCCCTTGAGCGCGTCGGTGTTGGAGAAAGCGTAGTAACAGAGCGAAAGCTTTTCGCGGACATTCTGAAAGAGCTTCGAGGAAACACCCGCGCCGTATACGGCGTTGAACACGGCGAGCTTCGCCGGGTCGGGATCGTCCATACACTCGCCGAGCCGGAAGCCGACGGCGAGCACGCCCTGCGAAATTTCATCCTCCTCGGTGAAGTACCGGGGCTTTTCCTCCACGGCGTTCATGCGGATGTCGGTTCCGAGATCGAGATCGATCTCGCCGCGCGGCAGCAGCGCGAAAGCCTCGCGCAGCATATCCGCCACTTCCTTCCCCGGACGGCTGCCGCAGTAGAAGAACTCCATCGGCGACGTGGCAAGAAGCTCTTTATAGTGCTTCGTGAGCTTCACATAGTGGATGCTCTCGGCCTCGTCCGCGGTGCCGTAAGCGCCGGTCGCATAGTCCTCATAGGCGCACATATTCTCCCGCAGACGCTGAAACGCCCAGCTGCGCTTATCATTTTTCACCGATTCGATGCGCTCTACGAGCTTTTCGCGTTCGGAATCAACGTGCGCGGGCAGGAACAGCCCGCCGCGCGTTGCCGGGGAGAGCCACAGCTCGCCGAGCAGGGATATGACCTTGCCGAGCACGTTCGTCTCGCCGGGGAGATACGCATCCTCGGCAAAGCCCGCATAGAAGCCGACGGCCTGAATTTCGCCGAGCTTTCGCACCGAGGGCTCGATCTCCGCGCCGTAGAGCGCGTCAAGCCGTTCGGAAATGCGGCGCATGTCCGGCAGCGACTTTGTGCCGCGCCGCAGCACATACGGCAGCACGGCGTTTTCCGCCGCCGTTTCGCGGTGGAGCTGCGTGAGCAGATACGCCGTCATACAGCCGGTTTTGAATTTGTCGGTCTGCACCGCCGTCAGCGATACGCAGGGGAACAGTTCTTCGCGGAAGTATTCCATACGGTCACGCCCCTTTTCGTTTGATTAAGGCTCCCTTGTGCAAAGGGAGCTGTCAGCCGCAAGGCTGACTGAGGGATTGTTTTTCCTGAGTATATCACGTTTTTCCGCCCGTTCATAGCGCAAATGTGAATTTTTTCCTCACCGCGCTTCGCCGTACAGTTCGCGCAGCAGCCGGTAATACCAGCCCGCCGCGCCCGTATACCAGCTCCAGCCCGCGCGTCCTTCCTTTCCGGGCGCATACGCGATATCTGCCGGGAGAACAAACGGCTCCGCGCCGTATTCATCCGAGGCGAGCGAGCGCGCGATATCTTCCGCAAGCGCCGCCGCTTCCTTTCGCCGCCCGGCGCGCAGCAGCGCAAGCGCAAGCCACACCGCCGCGTGGGTGTATTGCCCGCCGTTTTCGCGAAAGCCCGGTCCATAGGTCGAAACATACCCCGGCGCGCGCTCCTCCGGAAAAAACGGCGGAGCGTAAATGCGAGTAAGCCGTTTCTCCCTGTCCCAGAGGGATGCAAGCGCCGCGGTGAGCGCGGTCTGCACGCGCTCTTTTTCGGCATAGGGCGAAAAGGCGGCAAAGCTCTGCGCCACGGAGTCGATGCGGCACGCCGCCGCGCCGGACTCGCCGAGAGGCGTACCATCCGAATAATACCCGCGCAGATAATGATCTTCATCCCACGCCTCGTTCGCCGCCGCGCCGAGCGACGCCGCGGCAGTCTCATACCGGTCCGCGCCCGGCTCGCCAAGTCTCGTGAGCAGGGCGGAAAAGTTGTGGAAAACGCCGGAGGCAAACCACGTGAGCCATACGCTCTCTGCGTGCTCTCCCATGGCGTCAAAGCCGTCGTTCCAGTCGCCGCCGCCCATGAGCAGCAGCCGGTGCTCCCCGATCCCCCGCCGGAGCACGAGCGCCGCGGCGCGGTGGCAATGGTCGAGCACGGTGCCGGTTTCCCCGGAGAGAGTGGGCGTCTCGTACCGGCTGCGCTCGCCGCGTGCGAGCGGCGGCGAGACAAGATATGGCGCGCTCTCCGTGCAGAGGCTCTCGTCCCCGGTTACTCGCACATACTCGCACACCGCCCACGGCAGCCAGAGAAGATCGTCGGCGCAGTCGGTGCGCACGCCCTTGTCGGTCTCGCCGCCGGCCGGATGATACCAATGCTGCACATCGCCCTCGGCGTACTGATGAGCGCAGCACGAAAGAATGTGCGCTCTCGCACCGGCGGGATCGATGGGCAGGAGATTGACCCAATCCTGCAATTGATCCCGGAAGCCAATCGCGCCGCCGCTCTGGTAGAGACTCCCCCGCCCCAGCACGCGGCAGCAGAGCGCGGCATAGATGCTCCACGGCGCGAGATGCCGCACGCTCTCCGGCATGGCTTCGGAATACTTCTCGCCCATCACGCGCTGCGCCCACCATGCCTTTGTCTTTGCAAGCGCTTCCCTCGCCCGCGCGATATCAAGCAGTACCGGAACATCCGCCGTGCCGAGCAGCAATACCGCCTCTTTTTCCAGCCGGAACACCCCGGCCAGCGCCGGGAAGCCGCGGCGAGGAGCGTCGGTCGTCTCGCCGAACAGGAAGTGCGCTTCCGTTCCGGCCGATATCCACGGCGCGCTGCACCGCAGCGTCACGCGCACATCCTTATACGGACAACGCGGGTTTTCCGCGCAGATTGCACCGCCGTCAGGCCAAACGGATGCGGAAGCCGCGTCCTCCCGCTCCGGTGCAAGCTGCACGGGCGCGAAATAGGAAACCTCGCACGGCGCGGTGCTCTCGAGCAGCAGCACGCGCACCGCCGCGTCCGGCGGGATAAACGCCGTGACCGCGATGCGGTTTCCGCCGACATTTCTCTCCCAGCGGGCATAGCCGAAACCGAACGTGATTTCACACGCACCGCCGTCGGAAAAGAGGCTTTCCGCTCCGTTTTCCGTTTCGATCCACAGCCGTTCCGCACCATCGGCCGCGAGCGCATCGCCCGACCACGGGACGATGGGGCACTCGCGCGCATTTTCGTACCAGAGCGCCGCCGGGCCGCTGTCCGCCGCGGCACAGCCGAGTCCGCCGCCATAGAGCATATTCGTCCAGACACGCGGCGGCAGCGGCGGAGACAGGAAGTGTACTTCCTCTTTTTTAGCATGTGTTATTGCCGGCGTGCCGGTCTCTTCCTCCGCCGCCGGAGGAAGACGGAGCACGCGCGCCCGTCCCGCCGGGAGGGATGTTCCCGCCGCGTCGCCGAAAAGAGCGGCACAGGCGAGAAGTGCTTCCCGCTCGCTGCGGGAGGCAAAGTATACCCCGCCCGGCAGAGAGAGCGTTTCGGAAAGGCGCATGGTCTCCAGCGCCGTCTCGATCGCCGCGCGCTGCTCGTTCCGGTAGTCTCCGGCAGGCGCGGTGAGGAACACGAGATCGTACTCCACGCCGCATGCGCCGAGCAGCGCGTGCCGCCGAAGCTCCCGGAGCGCAGCCTCCGTGCCGTTTTCCCCGCCGTCGAACACCATAACGGGGAGATCACCGGAAACGCCGAGCCGCCAGAGAGCTTCCCGCGTTCCGCCCGGCAGGGCGCGTCCCTCGGCGCAAAGCTGCGGGAAGGTGAGCGCGCGGAGATATTCCATGGCTGCGGCGCTCTCTCCCGGCTCCATGCCCCAGATCGCGGCGGCCGCATCCGCCATGGCAAAGCCGGAGGTTTCTTGGAGCATATCCTGCGCGCCGCGCGCGGCAGTATCCGCATCACCCGCAACGCAGAGCGCAACGGCGATTTCCCTCGCGCTTCCCTCCGGCAGGGAAATGCGCGCGGCGATATACGGCTCATTCTGCCAGCCGGTATTTGCCCGGAATGTTCCTTTGCCCCCGCGGGCGGGAAACTGCCGGAAATCGGAGGAAAATTCCGCCTCCTCTGAGCAGGCGAGCGCGAGATACTGCGCGCTCTGGCTGCCGCGCGGCGCGCGGTACACGATGAGCACGCC
>CAVIVK010000287.1:0-7933 GCA_963645975.1 Bifidobacteriaceae bacterium
AAGCAGGCCGCCGCGCCGAAGCCGCGCGAGCGCGCGGCGGACATCGTCTGGCGCGACGCCGGGGACGGGAGCCTGTACACGGTATATAAAAACCAGCCGTACCGCGCGATCCCGATGGCGGCATGGGGACTGCCGACGGAGCGCATGGTGGAAAAGCGGACGATCAACGGCGTGGAGTACGCCATTTTTGCTTTGAAAGACGGGCGGATTCTCTGACAGCATATTGCATTTTAACCGGATTGATGGTATAAAAAGAAAAAACGAGAGAGGCGGCGATTTAATGAAGATCATCACCATCAGCCGGCAGTACGGCGCAGGAGGACGCGAGATCGGTCTCGCGGTGGGGAAAGAGCTTGGCGTTACGCTGTATGACCGCGACATCATCGCCGCTACCGCCAAGGCGAGCAGCATTGATGCGAGCCAGATCGAGCGCGAGGGTGAGGAAATTTCCGCTACGGAGAGCATCCTGCGCAACATCACGCCCATTTCCTATGACCAGAAGGATTTTATTTACGAGACGCAGCGCAGCGTCATTCTTGATCTTGCCAAGCAGGGGCCGTGCGTTATTCTCGGCCGCTGCGCCGACGTTGTGCTGCACGACGCCGGGATCGAGACGCTGAATGTGTACATCTATTCCGACGAGGCGCACCGCGCGCAGCGCATCTCCGGCTATCTCGATACGACCGATACCGCCGAGATCGTCCGCGCGATGAAGAAAAAGGATCGCGCCCGCCGCAGCTACTATGAGCACTACACCGGCCAGCATTGGGGCGATTGCCACAACTATGACATTACGCTCAACAGCGGCTCTCTCGGCGTAGAGACCTGCGTGCAGCTCATCTGCGCTGCTGCGAAGAAATAAAAATTACCGTCCCGGAGCCGCTGTGTTCCGGGGCGGAGTGCTTTGCAAAGGAGAAATCACCATGGCAAAGAATACGGATATCGCCCTGCGCTCCCAAACGATTTACAGCGTGTATGTGCGCAACCACACGCCGGAGGGAACGTTCCGCGCCGTTATTCCCGATCTGGACCGCATCCGCGCGCTGGGAACGGACATTGTCTGGTTCCTGCCCATCCACCCCATCGGCGAGAAGGGCAAGAAGGGAAGTCTCGGCTGTCCCTACGCCAACCGCGATTACGGAACGGTCAACCCCGAGTATGGCACGCTTGACGATTTCAAGGCGCTCGTGGACGCCATCCACGCGCGCGGCATGAAGTGCATTATCGACGTTGTTTATAACCATACGTCGCCGGATGCGGTGTACGTCACCGAGCACCCAGAGTTTTATTACCGCAAACCGGACGGCCGCTTCGGCAACAAAACCGCCGACTGGACGGACGTCATCGATCTGGACTACTCCTGCGCTGCGCTCTGGGATGCGCAGATACAGCATCTCTGCTACTGGGCGGGGATCGTGGACGGCTTCCGGTGCGATGTTGCTTCGCTCGTGCCGGTGGAGTTCTGGCGCCGGGCGCGCGAGGCCGTGGAGAAGGTGCACCCGGGGTGCATCTGGCTGGCCGAGTCGGTGCACCGGAGCTTTCTTGTGTTCAACCGGCTGCGCGGCATCACCGCGGCGACGGACAACGAGCTCTATACGGCGTTCGACATGGAATATGAGTACGACATCCGCGAGACGTTTGATAAGTATATTGCCGGAAAGCAGCCGCTCAGCGCGTGGATGGACATGCTCGCTTTCCAGGAGGCCATGTACCCGGAGAACTATGTAAAGCTGCGGTGCATGGAAAACCACGACATGCCGCGGCTGGCCGGACTTGTGCCGGACGAGAAGGCGCGCCGGAACTTTACGGCGCTGCTCTACTTCCTCAAGGGCACGGTGCTGCTCTACGGCGGGCAGGAGTATTCCTGCGACCGGGTGCCGAGCCTTTTTGACAAGGACGTGTTCCCGCGCACGGGCAAGGACATCACGCCGCTGCTGCAGAAGCTCAACGCCGTGCGGCGGGAGCATTTTTCGGTGGAGGACTGGTTCACCGCGGAAGCGGATGATGAAAACGACATCGCCGTCTGCCTGCGCTACGACGGAAAAAAGAAAAAGCTCGGCGTCTTCTCTCTGAAGGGGAAGAGCGCCGAGGTGAATGTGCCGGTGCAGGACGGGAATTATGTAAACTATATCACCGGCGAGACCGTAACCGTGCAGGGCGGGAAGCTGCGCTGCACCGGGGAGCCGGTCATTCTTTCCGAGTGACAGGAAAGCTGCCCTCTCCGTCACGGCGCTCTGCGCCGCGCCACCTCCCCAGAGTGGGAGGCAAGATAGTCTTTTCGTAAACTTGCTTGGCTCCCCTTTCAGGGGAGCTGGCAGCGGCAGCGCCGCCGACTGAGAGGTTCATTCTGCCGGGAAACGCTTGAGCAGCCGGTAGACCGGCATGAGCTTTTCAAAGGCATCCAGAAGCACATGCGGCAGCTCGCTCGTATAGAGCGCCCCGCCGTGGTCGTATTCGGCGCAGAGACTGATCCACTTGCGGTTGTACCACGGGTTGAGCACCTCGCCCACGTCCTTTTTGAGCCGCTTGTAGGGTTCGCCCTCCAGGTGAAATTCGCTCTTTGCTACGCGCTTGGCGAGCCGCTCCATCTCGGCGGGGTTTGCGTCGATGTACCGGCGCAGCGCCGCCATCTGCTCGGCGGTCGCGGTATAGAATCCGACACCGTAGCTGTAGGAGGCAGGGGAGAGCTCAAACCAGAACACGGGGCTGTTGTGCCGGTTCTCGCCCGTCCAGAGCGTGAACCACAAATGGTCTTTGTACGGCCCGCGGCCAAAGAGCCGCCGCGCGTCGCGGTAGATGCGCGAGATGTGGAGGCAGTACGGCTCGTCCGGGTGCTTATCCTGCACAAGCGCGAGCGTTTCTTTGGCGAGCGCGTCGAACGGCTCCTTTACCGCGTGCAGAAACTGTTCCTTGTGCGCTTCAAACCACGGCTTTTCGTTGTGAAACGCGAGTTCCCAGAGAAATTCTCCGGCCTCGCTCGTAAATCCGGTAAACGGCATAGTGTAACCTCATAATGGAAAGCGCCGGGGCATTCACCCCGGCGCTTGAATTTTGGAATAAAGCGGCGATCAGGCCTTGCCGTCGCAGCCGAGCACGTCCACGATCTTGTGGCGAACCATGTCGTGAATGGCGGTGCGGGCGGGCTTGAGATAGGCGCGGGGATCGAAGCCCTCGGGGTGCTCGTCAAAGTACTTGCGGATGGAGGCGGTCATCGCGAGACGCAGGTCGGAATCGATGTTAATCTTGCAGACGGCCATGGTAGCGGCCTTGCGCAGCATCTCCTCGGGGATGCCGATGGCGTCGGGCATTTTGCCGCCGTGCTCGTTGATGATGCGGACAAACTCCTGCGGCACGGAGGAAGCGCCGTGCAGCACGATGGGGAAGCCGGGCAGACGCTGGGCGACTTCTTCGAGAATGTCAAAGCGGAGCTGGGGCTTCGTGCCGGGCTTGAACTTGTAAGCGCCGTGGCTCGTGCCGATGGCGATGGCGAGGCTGTCGCAGCCGGTGCGGGTTACGAACTCCTCCACGTCCTCGGGACGGGTGTAGGAGCTGTCCTCGGCTTCGACGTGGACGTCATCCTCCACGCCCGCGAGCGTGCCGAGCTCGGCCTCAACGACGACGCCGTGGTCGTGCGCGTACTCGACGACCTGACGGGTGAGAGCGATGTTGTCCTCGAAGGACTTGCTGCTGCCGTCGATCATGACGGAGGTGAAGCCGCCGTCGATGCAGCTCTTGCAGAGCTCAAAGCTGTCGCCGTGGTCAAGATGGAGGGCGATCGGGAGACCGGTCTCCTGCTCGGCGGCCTCGACGAGCTTGACGAGATAGGTGTGGTTGGCGTAGGCGCGCGCGCCGCGGGAGACCTGCAGAATGACGGGGGCCTTGACCTCGGCCGCGGCCTCGGTGATGCCCTGGACGATCTCCATGTTGTTGACGTTGAACGCGCCAACGGCATAGCCGCCCTCATACGCCTTGCGGAACATTTCCTTTGTGGTTACGATCGGCATGATTTACTACCTCCGTTATATAAAGTATATGGATACTCCTTTTTGTACACCGGCATTATATCAGCCTTTTTTCGCCGCGTCTACAGCTGAAATACTGTTTTTTATCGCCTTTACCGGAAGGAAACTGGCGCGTTTGTGAAAAATCCCAAAATTTTTCGCTTTAGCATTTTAAATTGTCTCGCATTTTTCTATTGACGCATAGTTATGCAGCGTGCTATGATATGCCCATCTTATGAAGGAGGTGCCGCATGAACTGCTTTGGTTTCGGTTTTTCGATGAATAGCGCTTTTTCCGCCGCATCTTGCGACGGCTCTTGTGCTGCGCGCACTTCCTCTGTCCATTCGGTTATTGCGGGCATCGCTGCGGCGGTGTCCGTTCTTTTTATTTCCGCCCTTCTCAGCCTGCGACTGTCCCTTGGCCTCCTTGGGCTTATTCTGCTTATCGCCATTATTGTATCCATTATTATGGTTATTTCCGTTCTGCTTGTACGCAATTTTCCCGAGCGCCGAAAGAGATGAATCCGGTTTGATAAATCCGGCCTTGTCCTTTCGGACAGGGCCGTTTTTATATTCATTATTTGTGTTTAAAACCTTAGGAAAAGGAGAAATGAAACAATGAAAAAAGTAGTATGCATGGTACTCGCCGCCGTAATGCTCATGGCATGTCTCGCCGGCTGCGGCTCCACCGCCTCCACCGAAAGCCCCACCGCGTTCAAGATCGGCGGTACGGCTCCGCTGACCGGCGGCGCCGCCATTTACGGCAACTCCGTAAAAAACGCCGCGCAGATCGCCGTGGACGAGATCAACGCCAAGGGCGGCATCCAGTTTGAGCTGCGCTACGAGGATGACACGAACGACCCCGAAAAGGCTGTCAACGCGTACAACACGCTGAAGGACTGGGGCATGCAGATCTCTCTCGGCTCCGTTACCTCCAAGCCCTGCGAAGTCACCTCCGGCGATACGTTCGCTGACCGCATTTTCGCGCTGACCCCGTCCGCCTCCTCCGTCGCCACGACCGAGGGCAAGGATAACCAGTTCCAGATGTGCTTCACCGACCCCAACCAGGGCAGCGCCTCCGCGCAGTACATCGCCGATAAGAAGCTGGCCACCAAGGTCGCCGTCATCTGGAAGAACGACGACGTTTACTCCAAGGGCATCTATGAGACCTTCAAGGCTGCCTGCGATACGCTCGGCATCGAGATCGTGAGCGACACCACCTTCGCCGACGGCAACGACACCGACTTCTCCGTCCAGATCGCCGACGCGCAGACCAACGGCGCGGACCTCGTGTTCCTGCCCATCTACTACCAGCCCGCTTCCCTCATCCTCGTGCAGGCTGCTGCCGCCGGTTATGAGCCCAAGTGGTTCGGCGTGGACGGCATGGACGGCATCCTCACGCTGGACGGCTTTGATACCTCCCTCGCCGAGGGCGTCATGCTCCTCACCCCGTTCAACGCTGACTCCACCGACGATCGCACCGCCGCCTTCGTCAAGAAGTACCAGGATATGTACGGTGAAGTTCCCAACCAGTTCGCCGCGGACGCTTATGACTGCGTTTACGCCTACGCGCAGGCTCTCGAAGCCGCCGGCGCCACGCCCGACATGAGCGCGGAAGACCTCTGCACCAAGATGATCGAGCAGTTCACCTCCATGACATTCGACGGCCTGACCGGCGACGGCATGACCTGGAACGAACTGGGCCAGGTTACCAAGAGCCCGAAGGGCATGGTCATCCAGGACGGCGCTTACGTCGGCCTTGACTGATCGATAAAAGCCCGACCCACGCACCGGCTATAGGACGGAGATACTCTCTCCGTCCTATAGCCGCGGGAAGGCGCGCAGCGGAAAGAGGCCGCAACGAAGCCTTTTTCCGATGCGCATTTTCCCATGTCCCCATATCATGTCCCCATATAAAGAGAGAAAAAGAGAAAGAAATTGACCCGAAAGGGGTGTCAGCCTTGAGTTTCCTGAACTTTCTGATCAGCGGTATCAGTCTCGGCAGCATCTACGCGATCATCGCCCTCGGCTACACGATGGTCTACGGCATTGCGAAAATGCTGAACTTCGCCCACGGCGACGTCATCATGGTGGGCGCGTACATCTGCTTCTTCGCCTGCACCAAATTTAACCTCCCGCCGGTCGTCGGCGTGATCCTCGCCATGATCGTCTGCACCGTTCTCGGCATGACGATCGAGAAGCTTGCCTATAAGCCGCTGCGCGCGGCAACGTCGCTCGCGGTGCTCATCACCGCCATCGGCGTGAGCTATTTCCTCCAGAACGCGGCGCTGCTGCTCTGGGGCTCCAACCCAAAGGTGTTTCCGAGCTTCTTTAAATCCGTGAGCGGTGAAACGGGCGTTGCCCTCTTCGGCGGAGAGCTTCGCATTTCGTATGTCGCGCTCGTGACGATCGTTGTGTGCGTCGTCATCATGGTTGCGCTCTCGCTCTTTACCGGAAAAACCAAAATGGGCAAGGCCATGCGCGCCTGCTCCGAGGATAAGGACGCGGCACGTCTCATGGGCATCAACGTGGATGCGACGATCTCCATGACGTTTGCCATCGGCTCCGGCCTTGCCGCTGTCGCGGGCATGCTGCTCTGCTCGGCGTATCCTACGCTTGTCCCGACCACCGGCTCCATGCCCGGCATCAAGGCGTTCACCGCCGCCGTATTCGGCGGCATCGGCTCCATCCCCGGCGCGCTCCTCGGCGGACTGCTGCTCGGCATCATCGAGATCATGGCCAAGGCGTACATCTCCACGCAGATGTCGGACGCCGTGGTGTTTGCGGTGCTGATCATCGTGCTGCTCGTCAAGCCGTCCGGCCTGCTGGGCAAGCAGGTGCGCGAGAAAGTGTGAGGTGCGTACGATGAAAAAAGTTTTGGCTCGAATGAAAACCAACCGGCGGCAATGCATCACGTATGCCGTGGTGATCGCCGCGTATATCGTCCTCCAGATCCTCACCGGACAAAAGGTGCTCTCCTCCACGGCGCGCGGCATGCTCGTGCCGATCTGCGCTTATGTCGTCATGGCCATCTCGCTCAACCTCACCGTCGGCGTGATGGGCGAGCTCTCTCTCGGCCACGCGGGCTTTATGAGCGTCGGCGCTTTCATGGGCACGACGGCGGCGGTATCGCTGCAGGGCGTTATTGCGAGTGACCCGCTTCGTCTCGCCATCGCGATGGTCATCGGCGCAATCTTTGCCGCCGTTGTCGGCTTTCTCATCGGCATTCCGGTGCTGCGTCTCCGCGGCGACTATCTCGCCATCGTGACGCTTGCCTTCGGTGAGATCATCAAGAGCATTTTCACGAACCTTTATATCGGGCTCGACAGTCACGGCTACCACATCCGTTTCCTGCAGGCGCCGGAAAACCTGGAAGAGGGCGGAAAGCTTATCCTCGGCGGGCCGATGGGTATCGGCGGCGTGCAGAAAATTGCCACATTCACCGGCGGCTTCATTCTCGTGATGATCTGCCTTATTGTGATCTTCCATCTCGTGAACAGCCGCGCTGGCCGCGCCATTCTCGCCATCCGCGATAACCGCATCGCCGCCGAGAGCGTCGGCATCCCCGTGACGCGCTATAAGATGACCGCCTTTGTCATCTCCGCTTCCATGGCGGGCGCGGCGGGCGCGCTCTTCGCGCTGAACTACTCCACCATCGCCGCCAATAAGTTTGACTTCAACGCGTCGATTCTCATTCTCGTGTTCGTCGTGTTCGGCGGGCTGGGCAACATGCTCGGCTCGGTCATCGCCGCGGCGCTGCTCACGGCGCTGCCCGAGGCGCTGCGCAGCTTTGCCGATTACCGCATGCTGATTTACGCCATCGTCCTCATCCTCGTGATGCTCGCGACGAACAACGACGATTTCAAGGCGCTGCTGCGCCGCGTGATCCCCGGACGGAAGGAGGAGAAGGAAGATGTCTAAAACGTTTGAAAA
>CAVIVK010000288.1:0-4752 GCA_963645975.1 Bifidobacteriaceae bacterium
CAGTCTATACGGAGGCGCGGAGCGGGGAAGAGCGGCTTTCCGGTGAGGCGCAGGAGCTGCGCCGGAAATTTAATGACGAGCAGGCGGGCTTGTTAGCTTCTTCGCTTCGCGAGGGTGAGCCGTGTCCCGTTTGCGGCGCGCTGACGCATCCACATCCCGCGCAATGCGCGCCCGACGCGCCGGACGAGAAAACGGTGAAGGATGCGGAGAAAAAGGCGAGGGCGGCACAGGAGCGCGTTAACGAAGCGAGCGCTGCTTCCGGCAGCGCGAAAAGCGCCTATGAGATCGCCCGAAAAGAGGCGGAGGAGCGAAAAGAAGAGCTTTTTGGCGCGAAAGAGATCAATCTCAAAGCGGAAAAGGCGTCTGCCGCGCGCCGATGTGTTGATAAGGAACGCGAAATCACACAGGAAGAGAAAAATGCGGCGCGCTATGAGACTCTCAGCCGGCAGATTCCTATAGAGGAAAAGCAGCTTTCCGCCATAGAAACGCCGCTTGCTGCAGCGCAGAAGGAGAGCGCTGCAGCGCAGAGTGCGCTCTCGGTACTTTTAGCGTCGGCGGACGAGCTCCGCGCGGGAGTGAAGCATGAAAACGCGGCGGACGCCGAAAAGGAAAAAGAGCGCGCTCTCGCACGGCAGAATCAAATAAACAAGGCAAGAGAAAGCGCAGAGAAGGTACTCCGTGCCGCGGAACAGACCCTTTCGGCGGAGAAGGGAAAGGTAGAACAGCTCAAAAAGCTTCTTTCCGACGCGCCTCCTGTTGATCTCAGCACATTTGCCGAAGAGAAAAGACGACTCACCAAGCAAAAAAACGACATACAGCAAAATCGCCTCGCACTCAACAGCCGCATCACGGCAAACGAAAGCGCAAAAAAGGGCATGGACGAAAAGGCCGTTGAGCTTCATGATATCGACGCGCGATGGACGTGGCTGAAGCCGCTGACCGATACGGCGAACGGCACGCTTTCCGGAAAAGAGCGCGTTTCGCTGGAGACGTATGTGCAGATGACATACTTTGACCGTATTCTTGCGCGTGCCAACGCGCACCTGATGCGGATGTCCGGCGGGAAATACGATCTCAAGCGCCGCGAGAGCGCAGCGAAGCTCAACACGCAGAGCGGCCTGGAGCTCGATGTGATCGACCACTACAACGGCAGCGAGCGCAGCGTGAAAACGCTCTCCGGCGGCGAAACGTTCCTCGCCTCGCTTTCGCTTGCGCTCGGGCTTTCGGAGGAGATCCAGTCGAGCGCCGGAGGCGTGCAGATGGATACGCTCTTTGTGGATGAGGGCTTTGGCTCGCTTGACGAGGAGACGCTCCGGCAGGCCATGCGCGCGCTGCGCGAGCTCTCGGAGGGAGACCGCCTCATCGGCATTATATCTCATGTATCCGAGCTGCGCCGGGAAATCGACCGGCAGATTGTTGTTACTCGCTCACCCGACGGCGCGAGCCATGCGAAAATTGTAACAGACTAAAGAGAAATACAAAAAGGAGAAAAGGGTCCATGAAAGTTCTTATCATCAACGGAAGTCCCCGCGCGAACGGTAATACGGATCTTGCGCTGCGCGAAATGGAGAAGGTGTTCGCCGAAGAGGGCGTGGAAACGAAGCGCCTGAACATCGGTACGCAGTCCATTCACGGCTGTGTTGCCTGCGGTGCCTGCGCGCACACGGGCAAGTGCGGCTTTGATGATGTGGTGAACCGCGCCGCGGATATCCTCCGCGAATGCGACGGACTGGTTGTCGGCACGCCCGTATACTATGCCTCCGCTAACGGCACGGTTGTGACGTTTCTTGACCGCCTTTTCTACTCCGCGCCGTATGATCTCACGATGAAGGTCGGTGCTTCGGTTGCTGTGGCGCGCCGCGGCGGAACAAGCGCGACGTTTGACGAACTCAACAAATACTTTACCATCAGCGGTATGCCGGTCGCCTCCAGCCAGTACTGGAACAGCGTTCATGGCCGTCTGCCGGGCGAAGCAGAGCAGGATGCGGAAGGCCTTCAGACAATGCGCACGCTGGCGCGGAATATGACGTTCCTGATGAAAAGCATTGCGCTCGGGAAGCAGAAGTACGGCCTTCCAGAGAAGGAAGAGCGTGTCGCTACAAACTTTATCCACTAAGTGTTCAGAAATATATAAAATAATGTATTGATTTTTTTCCTGCATGACGATATGATTAAACGAAAACCGGAAGAGCCGGTCAGCGACGAGGAAAGGATAGGCGTCCCGCCTTTTTCTATGGAACCGATCACATCCCGAAAGAATCCCCGTGTTCAGGCGCTGCGCGCTCTTGGCAGGGAGAAAGCGTACCGCCGCGAGCAGGGACTGTTCCTCTGCGATGGGGAGAAGCTTCTCTCCGAAGCGATGGCAAACGGCGCAGACATCGCGGAAATTTATTTGCGCGGCGTAAAGCCTGCCGAAGAATTGCCCGATGTGCCGGTGTATGCGCTCTCGGAGGATGTATTTGACTATGCCTCTCCATTGGAGCACAGCCCCGGCCCGCTTTTCACGGTTCGGACAAAGCCTCTTTCGGAACATGTCCGGCCTGACCGGGTCATCGTATTGGAAAATGTGCAGGATCCCGGAAACGTCGGCACGGTGCTGCGCACCGCGGCGGCACTTGGTACGGAACTTGTGGTGCTCATCGGTGAATGTGCCGACCCCTATAATCCGAAAACCGTTCGCGCCGCTATGGGCGCGCTCTTCCGTCAGCCGATCTGGGAGACCGATCTCTCCGCACTTCGTGAGAAGCTTCGCGAATGGGAGCTTCCGCTCTGCGGCGCGGCACTTCGCGCGGAGAGCGTTGATGTGAAGAGCGTTTCGCTCCGCCGCGCGGCCGTGGCCATTGGCAACGAGGGGCGGGGGCTTACCGAAGCGCTTCTTGCCGCGTGCGATTCGAAGATCATCCTTCCCATGACACCCGGCAGCGAATCGCTCAATGCGGCGGTTGCGGCCTCCATTTTCATGTGGGAGATGTGGACGCAGCGCGGATAAAAGCAGAGGGGAGAGAGAAAATGTCGCAGCTTCGCTACTGGGTATGGCTTGCCTCCATGGATGGCGTGCGTCCGATCGCGCTTTTCCGTGTTCTGGAACATTTCGGCGGGGCCATGGAAGCCTTTTTTGCGCCCGAAGAGCGGCTTGCGGAGCTCGATGACCTTTCGCCGCAGGAACGGCGTATTCTGGCATCTCGGAATCTGGACCGCACCGAGCAGATTCTTGCTCTCTGCCAGGAAAAGAATATCCGCATTCTTACGCTGTACGACGCCGCTTACCCCGACCGGCTGCGGCAGATTGCCGATCCGCCGCTTGTCTTGTATGTTCGTGGTAACCTTCCGTTTCTCGATGAGCTTCCGACGGTCGCGATTGTCGGCACGCGAAAGGCGAGCGCTTATGGTACCACGGTCGCAACGCGTCTCGGGCAGGAGATCACCGCTTACGGCGGCTGCGTCGTTACCGGCATGGCGCTCGGCGTGGATGGAGCATCGGCACGCGGCGCGCTCCTCGCGGGAAAACCGTGCGTCGGCGTGTTGGGAACGGCGATTGATGTGAATTATCCGCCGGCCAATTCGCTGCTTATCGATGATGTTGCCTCGACCGGGGCTATCATCAGCGAATTTCCGCCGCTCTATCCGACAAAGCCGGAAAACTTTCCCCGCCGCAACCGCATTATCAGCGGCCTTTCCTGCGGAGCGTGCATTGTGGAAGCGCCGGCGCGCAGCGGAGCGCTCATTACGGCCAATCTCGCGCTCGAACAGGGACGCGACGTGTTTGCCGTTCCGGGCAACATCGATAGCCCCAATAGCGCCGGAACCAATGCTTTGATCCGCGATGGCGCCAAAGCAATTACGGGCGCGCGGGATATCCTCTCTGAGTATGAAGGGCTTTATCCTGGCCGCATCCAATACGATACGGAGCTGTATTCTCCGCCGAAAAGAACGGAGAAGGTGCCGGTTTCGGCAAAAACAGAGATTGACAAGCCGAAGACGATACCGTATAGTGACCTCGAAAGCCGTCTGACGGAGTATACGGAAGATCATCGAGCGCTCCTGCGGTGCATTTCGCGGGGCGAGAGCCATGTGGATGAAATGGCGGCTTCGACCGGTTTTTCCGCGGCAAAGGTGCTCGCGTGCATGACGGTACTCACCATCCGCGGCGCGGTGAAGCCTCTGCCGGGAAAACGGTATTCTTTGAACCTGAAGTAAGGACGATATACGATTATGGCGCAAGCAAAAAAGGATCTTGTTATTGTGGAGTCTCCCGCCAAGGCACGGACGATTGAAAAGTACCTCGGCGGCGACTATAAAGTCATTGCATCCATGGGTCATCTTCGCGATTTGCCGAAGAGCAAGCTCGGCGTGGACATTGAACACGGTTTCGCGCCGGAATACATTCCGGTCGCTGCGCGGTCGGACGTGATCAACGAGCTGAAAAAGCGTTCCAAAGAGGCCGGAACGGTTTATCTTGCAACCGACCCGGACCGCGAGGGCGAAGCGATCAGCTGGCATCTCAAGGAGCTTTTGAAGATCCCCGACGAGAAGGCCCGACGTGTTACCTTTAACGAGATCACGAAAAAGGTCGTGCAGGAGAGCATTGCCAATCCGCGCGACATCGATCAGGATCTGGTGGACGCGCAGCAGGCGCGCCGCATTCTGGACCGCATCGTTGGCTATAAGCTCAGCCCGCTCCTCTGGCGCAAGGTGCGCCGGGGCCTCTCCGCGGGTCGCGTGCAGTCTGTTGCCATCCGCATGGTCGTGGAC
>CAVIVK010000289.1:0-4073 GCA_963645975.1 Bifidobacteriaceae bacterium
CCGTGGACGGCAAGAAGATCGTCCACGTCGTTGATGTAATACCCCTCCACGCCGTAAATGACTTTGATGCCGCACTTCGCGCCCGCGTGCCAGAATTCGGGGAACGCCTGCGCAACGCCGTGGTCGGTCACGGCAATGGCGCGGTGGCCCCAGCGCGCCGCCGTTTTCACCGCGGCGGTCGGGTCGGTGAGCGCGTCGAGCGTGGAGTAGCGCGTGTGGAGATGGAGCTCCACGCGCTTGTCCCCCTCGGCGGTGTCCTGCCGCTGGGGTGCCTGCTCCTTCGCGATGGCCGCGGGGTCGATGGCCATGTCGTTATCGTAGCGGTTGAAGATCACCTCGCCGCGCACCGTGAGCCAATCCCCCACGCGGATCTTGTCGAGAAGCGTCTGGTCGTCGCCCTGACGGATGTACTTGGAAACGTGGATACTGCCGGTATAGTCGGTCATATCAAAGCTCAGCACCGCAGCGTTTGTTTTCTGTATTTTCCGGCTGTCCATGGCAAAGACCTTGCCCGTCACGCTCACCGTGCCGGATTGGAGCGTCAGCTCGGAGATATCCGTTTTATGGTTGTCCTTCGGCAGCTTGCCGAAGAGCACTTCGCCGCTCTCCGCTTTTTTCGGTGCGGGCTTTGCCTCCTTTTTCGGCGGCGCGGCTTTTTTCTCCGCCGGAGCCGCGGCGGGCTTGTTCCCGGTGATCTTCACCTTCGTAAACCCGTATTCCGCCGCAATGCGCCATTCGAGCATGGCGATATCGGAGGACGTGCCGGGTGCAGCGAACGTGACGGCAATGTCCATCGTGCGCTTCTCGCGCGAGACAAGGACATTCTGCACCTTCGCCAGCTCCAGCCCGCCGCACTTGTCCCGCAGGGAAGCGCAGCAGCCGAACATATCCAGAAATTTTACTTCCTGTGCCATGAATTACTTGTTCTCTCTTTCAATAAGTTCCACGAGCGCGTCCGCGAGCTTGTCCGAGGCGACGCGCGCCACCGGCTCGCCGTGCTTGAAGATGACGCCCTCGCTCTTGCCGCCGGCGATGCCGTAATCGGCGTGGGACGCCTCACCCGGGCCGTTCACAACGCAGCCCATCACGGCGACCGTGATGTTCCACGGCTTATCGCGCAGCCGCGCCTCGACCGCCTTCGCCGTGCCGATGAGATCGTATTCCGTCCGGCCGCACGAGGGGCAGGACACGAACTGCACACCGGAGCGCAGTCCCAACGCGCGCAGAAGCTCCGCGCCCGCGTGCGCCTCTTCCTCCGGCGCATCGGTGAGGGAGATGCGGATCGTGTCGCCGATGCCGTCGAGCAGCAGCGAGCCGATGCCCGCGGCGGATTTCAAAATGCCGCGCTCCTTCGTCCCGGCCTCCGTGACGCCGATGTGCAGCGGATAATCGCAGAGCGTCGAGAGCAGCCGGTTGGCCTCCACGGTCATGGCAACGTCGCTCGCCTTGACGCTGATGCAGATATCCTCAAAGCCGCAGTCCTCAAGAAGCTTCACGTGGCCGAGCGCGCTCTCGCAGAGGGATTTGGCGCAAAGGCCGTATTTTTCGAGCAGTCCCTTTTCCACCGAGCCGGAATTTACGCCGACGCGGATGGGAACGCCGCGCTCACGGCAGGCATCCGCCACCATGCGCACCCGCTCCGGAGAGCCGATGTTGCCGGGGTTGATGCGAATTTTATCAAAGCCCGCCTCCACCGCAGCGAGGGCAAGCCGGTAATCAAAGTGAATGTCCGCCACAAGCGGCAGATCGGTGCCGCGCCGGATGTCCGGCAGAGCGCGCGCGGCAAGTTGGTTGGGAACGGCAAGGCGCACGATCTGGCAGCCCGCCGCCTCCAGCCGCCGGAGCTGCGCGAGCGTAGCGGGAACATCGTCCGTGTGCGTGTTCGTCATCGACTGCACGGGAATCGGGTTCCCGCCGCCGATGGGTACGCCGCGGACATGGATGGTTTTTGTTATCTTTCTGTTCATCGGCGAATGATCCTCACAATATCGTTGTACATCAAAAGCACCATCAGTCCGAGCAACAGCAGCAGACCGATGTAGTGGATATATCCTTCAATGCGCGGGTCGGGCTTTTTCCCGGTGATCTTCTCGAAGAGTGCGCTCAAAAGGAGCGTCAGAATATGGCCGCCGTCGAGCGCCGGGAGCGGCAAAAGATTCATCACCGCAAGGTTCACCGCAATGAACGCCACGAGGAACACAACGTTCGCAATGCCCTCGGACGTAGACTGTGCGCTCTGCCCGGTTTCGTTAATGATGTCCACCATGCCGACAACGCCCGTCATATCCGACATGGACGCCTGCCCGGTAAAGAGCTGCACCAGCCCCGCGCGCACCATGCGCACAAAGTCCAAGCAGTTATAGAAAGAGTATTTCAGCACATTTCCGACCGTGGGCGGAGCAACCGTGAAGTTGACGCCGTATTTTTTCACGGTCTGCCCGTTGACCTCATACTCCACGGGCACCATGTGGTAGTTATCCAGTTCGATCCGCTTTCCGTCGCGAATAACAACAAGATCCAGATTCCCGTCCTCGTCGGCGGAGGCGTATTGGATGAAGTTGCCGGTGAAGAAAATTCGCTCGCCGTTCACGCGGCGGATCTCATCCCCAGCTTGCAGCGTTCCCTCATAGGGGCAGCCGTCGGCAAAGCCGGCGATCACGGGGCTATTAAAGCCGCCCGCCCCGGCGTAGAGAATGATCACGAGCACAAGACCGAGGAGAAAGTTCATTCCCGCGCCCGCAACGAGAATGAGAAGCCGGTGCCAGACGCTCTGGTTATTGAACGCTCTCGGATCGTCCGAGGCTTCTTCCTCCCCTTCCATGGCGCAGGAGCCGCCAATGGGGAAGGCGCGGAGGGAGTAGACCGTCTCGCCCTTCTGCTTATGCAGAAGCTGCGGGCCCATGCCCATGGAAAACTCCGTCACCTTCACGCCGCACGCTTTCGCCACGAGGAAGTGCCCCAGCTCATGGACAAATATCAGAATGCCAAATGCGAGGATTGCAAGAACAATGTACATACTCAGCCGATCTCCCTGCGGACAAGCTCACGAGCTTCCGCATCCGATGCCAGAATTTCCTCCAGCGTGGGCTGCGCGATAAACTTCGCGCGCTCCACCGCCGAAGCCACCAGACGGTAGATATCATTATACCCGATCCGGTGTCCCAAAAACGCCCCTACCGCAATCTCGTTGGCCGCCGACATGACGCACGGCGCTGTGCCGCGCGCTCTCGCGCACTCCATGGCAAGGCGAAGGCACGGGAGCTTTTCCAAATCGGGAGCTTCAAAATGCATGGAGCCGAGCGCGGCAAAGTCCATCGCTTTCGCCGCCGACTCGCGCCGTTCAGGGTATGTGAGCGCGTACTGAATGGGAAGCCCCATATCCGGCACGCCGAGCTGCGCGATAACCGTACCGTCGAGCAGCTCCACCATGGAATGGATGGCGCTTTCGGGGTGGATGATAACCTTGATCTGCTCGGGCGTCACGGCAAAGAGATGCATGGCCTCGATGAATTCGAGGCCCTTGTTCATCATCGTGGCGCTGTCAATGCTGATCTTTGCGCCCATGCTCCAATTCGGATGGCGCACGGCGCGCTCGGGCGTAACGTCGCGCGTCTGCTCTCTCGTCCAACCGCGGAACGGCCCGCCGGAGCCGGTGAGCAAAATGCGCCGGAGCTCGCTCTTATCGCGTCCCGCCATGGACTGAAAGATTGCCGAATGTTCGGAATCCACCGGGAGGATCTCCGCGCCGCAGCGCGCGGCCTCCGCCATGACAATCTCGCCCGCGCACACGAGCGTTTCCTTATTCGCGAGCGCAATGCGCCGCTTTTGATGGATGGCGGCAAGCGTCGGGCGAAGGCCGACGCTTCCGGAAATGCCGGTCACAACGCAGTCCGCCCCCTCAACGGTGGCGGCGGCGATGAGTGATTCCTCCCCCTCGCCGATCTCGATATCCATGTCCGAAAGGCGCTCCCGGAGCTCCTTTGCCGCGGCGGTGTCCATCACAGAAATGTATTTCGGATGGAACTGCCGCGCCTGCTCTTCGAGCCGGTCCACATCCCGCCGCGCCGCAAGCG
>CAVIVK010000290.1:0-2857 GCA_963645975.1 Bifidobacteriaceae bacterium
GCGCAAGATCGCCCTCCATTTCCCAATCGCCGGGTTCTGCATCGTGGGCGGCTCGATCTGTCAGGCGCTCGGAAAGAGCCTCTATTCGTTCTTCACATCGGTGATGCGCCAGATCGTGGCTCTCATCCCCGCGGCGTATCTCCTGTCGCTGACCGGAAATGTCGGCAATGTATGGTGGTGCTTCCCGATTGCGGAGATCGTGTCGGCTCTCGCTACAGCGTTCTTCCTGCGCCGCGCGCTGCGCGATATGGACCGGCAGCTTACGCTCGCGGAGGGGCAATGAAGGAATTTACCATTGGCCGCAACGACGCCGGGCAGCGGCTTGACCGGTTCGTGAGCAAGGCGGCGCCGCTCATTCCGGAATCGCTTCTGCAAAAGACGCTGCGGAAAAAGGACATCAAGATCAACGGCCGCCCCGCGAAGGGCGAGGCGCGCCTTCTTGAGGGCGACACGGTGCGCGTATATCTCCCGGACGAGTTCTTTGAAGCGCCGCGGGAGGAAAATGCCTGGCGCAAGATCACAGCGCCTCGGCTCGACATCGTCTACGAGGACGAGAACATCCTGCTTGTGGACAAAAAGCCGGGCGTCCTCTGCCACAGCGCGGGGGAGTGGAGCTGGAATACGCTCATTGCGAACATCCAGGCGTATCTCCGTGCCAAGGGCGAGTGGGATCCCTCGCGCGAGAACAGCTTCGCGCCCGCGCTCTGCAACCGTATTGACCGCAACACCGGCGGCATCGTGATCGCGGCCAAAAACGCCGAGGCGCTGCGCATTATGGACGAGAAGGTCAAAAACCGCGAGATCGAGAAGATCTATCTTGCCGCCGTTGTCGGTGTGCCGCACCCCGCTGCCGGGCGGCTCGAGGGGTATCTCTTCAAGGACGCGAAGAACAACCAGGTCTATGTTTACGATACGCCTCGCACGGGTGCGAAAACCGCTGTGACGGAGTATAAAACGCTCGCATCCGACGGGCGCCTCACGCTCGTGGAGTGCCGCCTCATCACCGGGCGCACCCACCAGATCCGCGCGCAGTTCCGCCATGCCGGATGCCCGCTTCTCGGCGACGGAAAGTATGGCCGCGAGAAGGACAACCGTGCTTACGGCGAAAAGGGGCAGGCGCTCTGCTCGTGGCGGCTGCGGTTTGCCTTCGACACCCCCGCGGGGGCGCTCGAATATCTCAACGGAAAGAGCTTCCGAACCAAAACGCCGGAGTTCGTGGAAAAGTACTTCCCATCGTTCGCGGAACGCATCAAAATGTGAAAAAACTGCCGGAAACGCTGCTCGTTTTCGGCAGTTTTTTGCATTGTATGCCGCACGAAAATTTATTTGATTTGAAAAGGAAAATTGCATTGACAAACCCCTGCAAAATCTATATGATTGGCCTAACGCGCAAAGCGCGAAAAATCGGGAAAAGAGGGGGAGGATAATGGCCAAAGAACTCATCCGCCTGGTCGATTGCACCATGGCCTTCGACGGTGAGACCGTTCTGGATTCCATCAACCTGTACATCAACAACAAAGAGTTCCTTACACTGTTAGGACCCTCGGGATGCGGCAAGACAACCACGCTGAGAATTATCGGCGGGTTTCTTAAGCCTACCTCGGGGGACGTTTTGTTTGACGGCGTAAGGATCAACGACATTCCTCCGTACAAACGGCAGGTGAACACCGTATTCCAGAAATACGCGCTGTTCCCGCATCTGGACGTGTACGACAACATCGCTTTCGGCCTGCGGAACCACAAGGTACCGGAGGACGAGATCGACGAGCGCGTAACGGAAATGCTCGAGGTCGTGTCGCTCAAGGGCTTTGAAAACCGCAAGGTGACATCGCTCTCCGGCGGCCAGCAGCAGCGCGTGGCGATCGCCCGCGCTCTGGTGAACCGGCCGAAGGTGCTTCTGCTCGACGAGCCGCTCGGCGCGCTCGATCTGCGCCTGCGCAAGGACATGCAGCAGGAACTTAAACGCATCCAGCAGCAAATGGAGATCACGTTTATCTACGTGACCCACGATCAGGAAGAGGCGCTCGCCATGTCCGACACCGTTGTCGTCATGAACGAGGGCATTATCCAGCAGATCGGCACGCCGGAGGATATATATAATGAACCGAAGAACGCCTTCGTGGCGGACTTCATCGGCGAGAGCAACATTCTCGACGGCATCATGCGCGAGGACTATGTGGTCGAAACCTTCGGCCGCCGCTTCCCGTGCATGGACAAGGGCTTTGAAAAGGACGAGCCGGTGGACGTCGTCGTCCGCCCGGAGGATATCGATATCGTCCCTGTCAAGGACGGCATGCTGACCGGTACTGTGACGAGCATCACCTTTAAGGGCATGCAGTACGACGTTATCGTAGACTTCAAGGGCTTCAAGTGGCTCATCCAGACAACGGACAGCCCCAAGGTCGGCGAGCGCATCGGCATCCGCATCGTGCCGGACGGCTTCCACATCATGCACAAGAGCAAGTATTCCGGCCTTTACGGCGACTACAGCTCCTTCTCGGAGGAGTATGACGAGCTGTCCGACGCGGAATACGATCCGGAGGCGGAGGAGGAATCCTTGGAGAGCCGGGAGGAATCCGCCAATGAAGAATAAAGCGCTCGCAGCGCCGTATCTCGTGTGGATGGCGATCTTCACGATCGTTCCGCTCGGCATCGTGGTCTGGTTTTCGTTCACCGACTCCATTACCGGCGCATTTACCTTTGCCAACATTTCCCGCATGGGGACGTATCTCCCCATTTTCCTCAAGAGCATTTGGCTGGCGATCCTCTCGTCGCTCATCTGCCTTGTGATCGGCTATCCGGTGGCATACTGCCTGGCCTCCGCCGCACCGGAGCGTCAGCGTTTTCTCTATATGCT
>CAVIVK010000291.1:0-12987 GCA_963645975.1 Bifidobacteriaceae bacterium
CCGGCTGGTACTTGCAGCTGTGGTAGCTGTGCAGCGCGTGGCCCATTTCGTGGGCGAGCGTGAACATGCTGTCGAGATTATCCTTATGGTTGAGCAGGACGTAGGGGTGCGGGTAGCTGTTGCCGGAGGAGTATGCGCCGCCGCGCTTGCCGACATTTTCGTAAACGTCGATCCAGCGGTTGGCAAAGCCTTCCTTCAGCAGGTCGGTGTAGTCCTCGCCGAGCACCGCAAGCGCTTCGAGTACCGTGGCTTTGGCTTCCTCATAGGTGATGGCGCTGTCGGCGTCCGCCACGATGGGGGTATACACGTCGTACATATGCAGCTCATCCACGCCGAGCAGCTTCTTGCGCAGCGCAACATAGCGGTACATCTTATCCATGTTCGCGTGGACGGCCTCGATGAGGTTGTCGTAAACCTCTTCCGGCACCTCCGTGCCGTCGAGCGCGGCGGCGCGCGTCGAGAGGTAATGCCGCGCGTCCGAGAAGAACTTGAGCGAACGAAACTGCCCGTCAAGCGATGCAGCAACGGTGTTTTTAAATTCACCGAGGCGGTTATAGTAGGCTTCAAAGGCGTTCTTGCGCAGCACGCGATCGCTGCCCATGAGCAGGGGAACAAATGTCCCGCTCGTGAGAACGTGGGAATGCCCCTCGCCGTCAGTCACGTCCGGGAACGTGAGGTCGGCATCGCGGAACACACTCGCAATATTCTCCGGGGCGTTCGCCATCTCTCCGGCAGCGGAGAGGAGCTTTTCCTCCTCCGGGGAGAGAATGTGTGCCTTGCGGCGGCGAATCTTATAAACGTTGCGGCGGTAGGTTTCGAGCTCCGGCTGCGCGGCGTAGAAGAGGTTGATGGTGTCCTCGTCGAGCGCCATGATCTCCGGCGTTTCAAACGCGCTCGCCGCGTCGATGGCGACAAGCGTTGCGAGCGCTTTGGAGCGCATGCCCTGATAGAAGCCGTTGCCGGTGTCCTCGTCGCCCTTGCAGCTCGCGTAGCCGTAGAGCTTTTCAAGCCGCACGGAGAGCGCGTCGCTCAGGCGGAACCAGCTGAGCAGCGTCTCCGCGTTCTCGCCAAGCTTGCCGCGAAACGCCTCAATCTGTTCCGGCATAGTCTTGAGCGCTTCATACTCTGCCTGCCAGGCCTCGTCGCTTTCAAATACGTCCTTAAGATTCCAGGTCGATTCCTCCGGCACTTCGCTGCGCGCCGGGATGGGTCTGTCTGCCATTGAATGATCCTCCTATTGAAAATCAGAATTTCTTTTTCGGGAGCTTGTGCTCCTTGCCGTCCGCACCGATGATGTAGACGTTTTCGAGCGTTTCGAGCGTGCCGCGCCGCCAGTCGGCCAGATATTCCTCGCGCAGGGCAAGGCGCTCCGCCGTTTCCTCCGGCGTGAGTGCACGCTCGCGCGAAATGCGCGTCAGCTCGCTGATACGGTTTTTCTTTTCTTCGGTCATGGTTACATTGTCCCCAATTCGTCCAGATTCTTTTCAAACGCGCCAAGGCAGTTCTTCATGAACCAATCCGCCTCCGGGAGATGCATCTCCTCAATGGAGCGGCGCGTCTGCTCCTCGGCGGAGAGAAATTCGCGGTTGCCCGCCTTGCGCTCCTCAATGCATTGGCGCAGCGCCGAGAGCTTATCCGCTGCTTTGACGAGCTTTTCCTCGTCCTCCGACGCCGTAAACGCGCTCTCATAGGCCCCACGCAGTTCCTCCGGCAGCATGGCGAGCAGCCGCTCGTCGGCCGCGCGCTCCACCTTTTTGTAAGCGTCGCGGATCGTGCGGTCGTGGTACTTGATCGGCGTCGGGAGATCGCCGGTCAGAATTTCGCTCGCATCGTGGTAAATGGCGAGCACCGCAAGACGCTCTGCGTCGCACTCTTTCCCAAATATCTCGCGCCGGATGATGCCGAGCGCGTGCGCGTAGACCGCCGTTTCGTGGCTGTGCTCCTGCACGTTTTCCGGGATGCTGCTGCGCATGAGCCCCCAGCGGGAGATATACCGCATACGCGATAAAAGGGCATAAAATCCCGTTTCCTTCACCATTTGTTGCTCACCTTCTCCGCGAAGCCGGGGAAGTCCGCAAACTCCACCACCGTGCCGTTATCCAGAACCGCCTTGCCGGTAAACTTTCCGAACACCTGATGTTGGTCGGACTTGATGAGCTTCACATCGGTGCAGCTCGCCCGGTCGAGCACCGGCACGAAATCGGCCTCAAACCGCCCGTCGTCGGAGGTAAATTTCCAGGGCTCCGTAAAGCGCTCCTTGCCCTCATCCTCGCCGGGAATTTCAAATTTGATGCCGCCGAGCTTGTGCGCGGTACCGGCGTGAAAGAGCATATTTTCGCTCGCGGCGCTCGTATCGCCGAAGCCGTAGCCGAGATTCCAGCCGAACGGCGTCCCGCTCGGCAGCACATACGCCGCGCTGCTCCAATACCACGTATTTTCATACGTCCACACGCCGCGTCCCCAGTCGAGCACGGCAAAGCTGTCGCTCGGCTCGAAGGTGTACGTCTTGCCGTTATAGGTCACATACCCGCTCGCGCGGAAGCCGACGATCTTCTGGTTATAGTAGAAGTGGCCGGGCTTCTCAAAGGGCGTGGCGATGACGAGCGAGTCCTCCGGGCATTCCGTGAGCTCGACGCGCGCGGAGATGGCGCTCTCGCCGAACGAATTCATATATGCGATGAGAACGCGCTTCTCCCCCTCGTGGATGAAGTGGAGACCGTAGCCGCGCGCGGCGGAGTGTACGTCGCCGGTCACGCTCGTCTCCGGCAGGTGTTTTTTGCCGAGCGGCATGAAGGACATCGGGCTTTTCGTGATCTCCCAGCCCTCCTCGAGATCGAGAAGGCTCACAGAGTCGAGCCCCATGTAGCCGTTGTCCGCCACGGTGAGCGCGAGAGCGAATTTCCCGTTGTTGACGAGATAGTAATCCCATTCCTTGATGCGCAGGGGCGATGCCTTCACGTCCGCGCGGCGGTATTCCTGCACAAGCGCGCGGGAAAAGCCGGGGCGGGCGAGATCGCCTTTGGCGTTGAGCAGCGCGCCGGGGGTCGTGATCTCGGTCTGTCGATCCATTCAAATGCCCTCCTTACGCTGGGCGCGGATATCCCGCCCCAGAAATTCCAGCCATTCGTATTCCCCGGCGAGCCGCGAGGTGAGCGCCGCACCGTAGCGCGTTTCGATGCCGGCTCGGTCCAGGTTCGTGGAGACGATCGTTTTCTTTCCGGCGCGCAGGCGGCCGTCGAGCAGGGCATAAAGCGCGCTCTGCGTGAATGCCGTTGGCATCTCGGTGCCGAGATCGTCCAGAATGAGAAGATCGCAGCTCATGAGCTGGCGCACGCGCGAGGCAGCATCCGACACCTCGTCCGTGTCGCGCGAAAACTTTTCGCGCTCAAACGAGGCGAGTAGGCCGCTCGCCGTATCGTACGCCACGCCGCAGCCCTTCGCGGCCACAACGCGCGCAATGGCGGCGGAGAGGAACGTTTTCCCCAGCCCCGGCTCGCCGGTGAACAGGAGATTTGGCGACTGCGCGCCAAAGCTCTCGGCATAGGCGCGGCAGATGCGGAGCACGCGCTCCATCTGCGCGCGGGGCGAGGAGCCGGACGCGGGGGCAATGGGGCTATAGTAATCCAGCCGGAAGTTTTCAAATGTCTCATCGCCCTGTTTCAGAAGCGGGGCGAGCTCCGCGGTCTGCTCGGCGCGATAGAGCTTTTGGAGACAATCGCAGATTTTTCCATCCGCCCAGCCGGTATCCCGGCAGCGCGGGCAAGCATAGATCGGGTCAAGATAATCCTTCGGATATCCATGCTGCACGAGAAGCGCCGAACGCTTTTCCTGCAAAGCGAGGCTTTCCGTTTCCAGCTCCTGCGCCGTGCGGGTGCTCTGGCGCATGGCAACGCGCACCATCTCGCTCAGATTGCCGCGGAGCGCCGTATCGATACGTCCGACCTCCGGGATCTTCGCGGTAATTTCGCGGCGGCGGCGATCCTCCTCCGCACGGTTGGCGGCGCGCAGCGTCTCCTGTTTGGCGCGGGCGCGCGCTAAAAGCCGTCCTTCCATATCCTCTTACCCCCCGATGTTCTTCAGTATGCCCTCGAGCCGTGCGAGATCGTCCCCGCCGGTGCGCCGCGGCGCGCTCTCCGCGGAGGGCTTGGCGCGCGAGGATGCGCGGCTGTCGCCCTTTTCGATCTGCTCGGCGGTGAAGAGTTTCTTTTCATACCAGCTCTTCACGATCTTGTCCATATACGCCCAGGCGAGCTTGCCCGTGCCGACAACGGTGCGGTCGTAGGCGATGGCGAGCGCCTCCGCGCCGTAGCCCATCGAGAGCCAGCTTTCGATATACTTTCGTTCCGTGGGCGTCAGGTCGCGCCCCGTGAGCGAGAGAGCGTGGCGGACTTTTTCCATCTCCTCGTCGCGCCGGGCGAGCGCGGCGAGATATTCCTCCGCCTGCGGCGCGGTGAGAATTTCGCGGTTGGCCCAGTAAAACGCCTCTTTTTCGATGGCGCGCATCGTCGGGAGCCGCCCTTCGCCGTAGCGGCGGCGGAGCTTGTCCGCGCAATGGTGGATGAGCAGCAATATCGTCTCCGCCGTCATGCCGAGGCGGTCGTAAATGCCGAAAAGCGTGTTGAGATCAGCGCTTGAGAGCGTGTGGCCGAGCACGCGCTGACACTCGCCGAGCAGCGCGCGAAATGCCCCGTCGTCGTCGCTGCGGCGCAGGATGTCCTCCGTGCGATACACCGGCAGCTCGTCCGGCCCCGGCAGGGGCACGTCCCCGGCGGTGAGAAGTCCCGCCCCGGAGAGCCGCCGCGCCGCCGCGCTGATCTGCTCTCCCGTGCGGGAGAGAGCGCGCGCCGCCGCCGCGGTATCGAGTATGCCGCCGGAGCGCAGAATATAAAGATACAGCAGCGCGCACTCCCCGTCGCCGAGCGCGAGGAGCTTTTCGGCGTCCTCCGCCGGAAGGGAGAGCGTGTTCGCGCCCTGGATGCGATAGCGTTTTCCGTCCATGTTCGTCCTTTTTGGGCATAGTACCCCATGCTGTGATATTCTTTGATATTATATCATAATGTTTCTACTTGAAGCAAGGGTGTTCGTTGTGTTATAATCTTAATTTGAAGAAGTACCGTTTCCCGGTACCGTGTTTACGAGGAAGAAATTATGGTCGAACTGCTCGCTCCCGCCGGGTCGCCGGAGGCCGTCACCGCCGCCGTGCAAAGCGGCGCGGACGCCGTATATCTGAGCTTTGAAGATTTGACCGGCTGCCGCCGGACGGAGAACATCCCGAACAGCGAATTTGAGTCGGTCGTGCGCTACTGCCGCATCCGCGGCTGCCGCGCGTATCTTGCGCTCAACATTCCCGTCCGCGAGGACGAGCTGAACAAAGCCGCGGGGCTCGCCCTGCGCGCGCAGCGCTGCGGCGTGGACGCGATCATCGTCCGCGATCTCGGCCTTTTCCGTATTCTCCGCTCGCTATTGCCGGAGATGCCGCTCTTCGCCGACGCACATCTCGGCTTCTATACGCCGGAGAGCGCGGCCATCGCGCAGCGGCTCGGCTTCCAGCGCATTTTTCTCCCGCCCGATCTCCCGCTTGAGGATATCCGCCGCATGGCGCAATGCCCGATCGAGACCGCCGTTTGGGTGCAGACGCCGCTTTGCGCCGCCGCATGCGGCACATGCCGCATGAGCGCCTTTGCCGGGCGCGAGAGCGCTGAGCGCGGTCTTTGCAGCGAGCTCTGCCGCGAGCGCTATACGCTCGGCGGCCGCTGGGATACAACACCTCTGAGCTGGAAGGAGCGCTGCATGCTCCCGGAGTGCCGGGAGCTCATCGATGCGGGCGTAACCTGTCTCGCCATCGGCAGCCGCGAGCGCCGGAGCGAATATGTCGCAGCGTTTACGGATGTGTGGTCAACCGCCATCCGCGAAAACCAGCTGCCCGCCGAACCGGAGCTTGAACGCTTGGAGCGCGTTTTTCTCCCCTGGGGCGCGGCGAAAAAAGATCTTTACGAAACCGCCGAAACGCCGGAGAAAATCCCCGGCGAGACGGAGTCCGTCTGCGCGGAGCTGCGGCGGAAATATACGTCCGGCGAGGCGCGCCGCGTGGCGGTAAGCTTTGCCGTTGCAGCGAAGAGCGCGAGCGCCAGCGTCATTCTCGGCGCGCAGGACATGGACAAGAACATCGCCGCGATCGAAGGCCCCGTGCCGGACGGCACCGGTGACGTGGAGCTCACGGAGGACGGCCTGCGCGAGGCCATGTACCGCACCGCCGGAACGCCGTTTCGCTGCGCCGAGGTGCGCGTGCAGTCTCCCGCGGGAGAAAAACTCCGCGTGTCCGGCATCGAACTGGACGAGGCCCGCCGCCGTCTTTTGTATAAGCTCTCCGAGGAGCGCGCCACGCTCCCCGAGCGCAAAGAGGACGACTTCCCCGAGCCGCCGCGCAGCGTCCTTATCTCCCACCTGCCCGCGATCAACTTCTCGTTCCAGACCGCCGCGCAGATGACGCCGGAGCTCGCCGCGCTCTGCCCGGAATGCGTATATGTCCCGCTCGAATTGCTCGCGGAAAAGCCCGGCGTTGCCGACATCTTCCGCGAAAACGGTGCGGTGATCGTCGCCTCGCTTCCCTCTACGGCGTTCGGCGAAAAGGAAGAGGACGAGCTGCGCTCTCTCCTTGCGAAGGTACACGAGAGCGGCGTCTCGCAGGCGCTCACAGGAAATCTCGGTCTGGCCATGATGGCGGGGCAGGAAGGCTTCCGCATCCGCGGCGACTTTGATCTTGCCGTGATGAACGGCTACACACTCTCCGGCATGGCGTCGGCGGGCTTCCTCTCGGCGATGCTCTCGCCGGAGCTCACATTTGCCGATATTCGCGAAATACCGAAGTGCATGGATACCGAGCTCGCCGT
This sequence comes from Bifidobacteriaceae bacterium, assembly GCA_963645975.1. Lineage (GTDB taxonomy): Bacteria > Bacillota > Clostridia > Oscillospirales > Oscillospiraceae > Apopatocola. The sequence continues at coordinate 6,891 of CAVIVK010000291.1, forward strand.
ATACGGCCGTCTCCCCGTCATGGTGACGCAAAATTGCCTTTTGAAGGCAAGCGCCGGACGGTGCACCTGCACCACGCCCGGCCAGATGGCCGACACGCACGGCGGCGTATGGCCGGTGACGAAGCATTTCGGCTGCCGCAACACCGTATGGGCGGCGCGCAAGCTCTGGCTCGGCGATGTGACGCAGGAATGGATCGATCTCGGTCTCTGGGCGGTGCGGCTGTGCTTCTCCACCGAGAGCGCGCGCGAATGCCTCGAAGTCGCCGAGAGCTATATCCAGGGCACGCACTATAAACCCAACGGCATAACGAGAGGACTGTATTACCGTGGCGTACTGTAATAAACGGCTGATCCTCGCCTCCGGCTCGCCCCGGCGGCGGGAGCTGCTCGATAAATTCGGCATAAGCTATGAGATCCTCCCCGCGCAGGGCGAGGAGAGCGCGCCGCCGGAGCTCACGCCCGGCGAGCGGGTCAAGGCGCTCGCCGCGCAGAAGGCCGCAGAGGTGGCGCAGCGCGTGAACGATCCCGCCGCTGTGATCCTCGCCGCCGACACGCTCGTGGAGCTCGACGGTGCCGTGCTCGGAAAGCCCGGCACGGCGGAGCGCGCCCGCAGCATGCTCCGCGCCCTCTCCGGGCGGGAGCACCGCGTGTGGAGCGGCGTGTGCATCCGCGAGGGCGAAAAGATTCTTGCGGAGAGCGAATGCACGAGCGTGCACTTTCGCGCTCTTACCGATGCGGAGATCGAGGCCTACATCGCCACCGGCGAACCGCTCGACAAGGCGGGCGCTTATGGCTACCAGGGGCTCGCAAGCCTCTTTGTGGAGCGCATTGAGGGCGATTTCTTCAATGTGATGGGGCTTCCGGTCTGCCGTATGGGGCAGATGCTCCGCGAATTTGACATTTCTCTTCTTTGATTTTTCTACTCGCGCCCGGGGCGTTCCCGGGAGAACAGGGGGTTGAGCCTTGAAAAAGTATCTCAAGCAATACGGCGTACGCATGGCGATCATCATCGTTGTGGCGGCGCTTCTCATAGGACTTGCCTCGCGCCCGAAGGCCGACGGCAGCTCCGGCGCGGTACCGGAGGCGGCAAACGCCCTGCGCATCCCCATTCAGGGCGCGGTCGGCTCGGTCGTGGAGTGGATGCGCGGCATTTACGGATATATTTACCGTTACGACAAGCTCCTCGCGGAGAACGAATCGCTCCGCCGCCAGCTCGCCGAGGCACAGGAGCAGGTGCGCTCCAGCCAGGACGCGCTTGAGGAGAACACCCGCCTGCGCACGATGCTCGGCTATTTGGAGAAGAACACGACATTCCAGACGGAAGCGGCCATGATCACCTCATGGGACGCCTCCAACTGGACGAGCGCCTTTACGATCTCCAAGGGCACGGACAACGGCATCGAGCAGGGCGACTGCGTCATCACCGAATCCGGCATGCTCGTCGGGCAGGTATACGAGGTTGGGAATAATTACGCCTCCGTGCGCACCGTGATCGATGTGAACATGGACGCTGGCGTGCTCGTGGGCGAATCGTCCATCGCCGCGATGATCGTCGGCGACTACGCGCTCATGAAAGAGGGCTGCTGCAAGCTCAGCTACTTCACCGACGACGTAACGCTCTTCACCGGCGACAGCGTCGTCACCTCCGGCCGCGGCGGCGCGTTCCCGTCCGGCATCGTCGTCGGCACCGTTACGGAGCTGCGCAGCGAGGCGGGCGGCCAGTCGTACTACGCGGTCGTCAAGCCCTCGGTCGATCTTTCCGTGCTGTCGCAGGTGTTCATCATCAAGGATTTTGAGGTCATCGAGTGAAACGAAAGAAGATCCATTTCCAGCTTTCCGATATAAAGCTGGACGAGTTCTGGCTCAAGACCCGGCGCGGTGTTTTGTACGCGCTGTATCTCTTCGCCGCGCTGCTCGTGCAAAACGTAATATTGAGCCATGTTGCGCTCTTCGGCGTGCGGGCCATGTTTCTGCCCGCGCTCGTCGTGGCGGCGGGGCTTTTTGAAGGCGGCTGGGGCGGCGGACTGTTCGGGCTGGCCGCGGGCATCCTCTCCGATCTCTTCTTCGGCTCGCAGAGCGTGCTGTTCACCGTGCTCTTCCCCGTGATGGGGTTTGCCTCCGGCTTCCTCGGCGATTTTTATCTCAACAAGCGCCTTTTCACTTACTGCATCATGGGGGCGGCGGCGCTCTTTCTCGCCGCGTTCGCGCAGATGTTCAGCCTGCTTTTCTATAAGGGACAGAGCAGCCCGGCGCTTTGGGTAACGGCGCTTTTGCAGACGCTCTGGAGTTTGCCGTTCCTCTTCCCGTCGTACTATCTCTGCAAAAACTTCCCGTGGCGCTCATCGCGGGAAGCGCCCACGCCGTACAAGTAACCCCCGCATTTTGAAAGGAACATTCCATGCAGAAAATGGTCAAACCCATCCGGCTTGTTTTACTCGCCGTCGCATTTGCGCTGCTGCTCGGCATTTACTTTGTCGCGCTCTATAAGCTGCAGATCATCGGCGGCCGCGAATACTATGCCGTGGGGGAAACAGAGACGAAAGAGGACATCACCATTCCCGCTGCGCGAGGAAACATTCTCGACCGCTACGGGCGTCTGCTTGTGTCCAACTCTCTCTGCAACAACCTCTCCATTAACGTAACGGAGCTCTTCAGCCAGGACGATCCGAACGCGATCATCCTGGAGCTCTGCAGCGCCGTGGAGCGCTTCGGTGATACCTATACCGACACTCTGCCGATCACAAAGGCTCCGCCCTTCGAGTTCACCGAGATGGACACGCTGCAAAAGAGCATGCTCGACGCCTGGCTCAAGGCCAACGACATGCCGCTCGACTCGAACGCCGTCGAGATTCTCGCGGCGATGCGTACGCGCTACAGCGTCGGCAGCGAGTATAACGCCGAGGACGCCCGGCGCATCGTCGGCGTCCGGTATGAGATCAACGATCGTTTCAACATCAACACCACGCCCTACGTTTTTGCCGAGGACGTTTCGATGCCGCTGCTCACCTATCTCATGGAGCAGGACATCCCCGGCTTTGAGGTCTCTTCGTCCTACGTGCGCGAATACAAAACGCAGTACGCCGCCCACCTGCTTGGCTACACCGGCAAGCTGACGGCGGAAGAGTGGGAAACCTACGCCGACAAGGACTACTCGCTCGACGCCTACGTCGGCAAGGACGGCGTGGAATACGCCTTTGAAAATTACCTCCACGGTGTGGACGGCGAAGCGGAGGTCTACTCCAATCTCGACGGCGTCACGCTCCGCACCAAATACACCAAAGAGCCGCAGCCCGGCGGGCATGTCTATCTGACGCTGGATATCGGTCTGCAGGAGGTGTGCGAGGAAGCTCTCGCCGCGCACATTGAAGAGATCAATGTGGAGCGCGCCCGCATCATTGCGGACGCCGAAATGTACGGCACCGAGAGCACCGAAATGATCTCCGGCGGCGCGCTGTGCGTCGTGAAGGTCGATACCGGCGAGCCGCTCGCGCTCGTGAGCTACCCGACCTACGACGCCGCCACGATGCTCGATAACTACGAAGAGCTCGTCGCGGACGAAAACGCCCCGCTGTATAACCGCGCGCTCATGGGCGTTTACGCCCCCGGCTCCACGTTTAAACCCTGCACCGCCACGGCGCTGCTCGCCGAGGGCATCATATCGCCGACGCGCACGCTGAAAACCGAAGGTCAGTTCACCAAGTATATCGACGATGGCTACGCCCCCGAGTGCTGGATTTACTCGACCTACAAATACACCCATGGCGAAATCAACGTTGTGCAGGCCATCACCTACTCCTGCAACTACTTCTTCTATTACTTCGGCGACGAGCTCGGCATCGATAAAATGGCGTACTACGCCAAGCTCTACGGTCTCGGCGAGCACACCGGCATCGAGCTTCCGGAAGTCACCGGCCAAATGTCCACGCAGAGCTTCAAGGAGCAGTACACCGGTATCTCCTGGTTCCAGGGCGACACGCTGCAGAGCGCCATCGGCCAGTCGTTCACGGAGTTCACGCCGCTGCAGATGGCGGAGTACTGCGCGGCCATCGCCAACGGCGGCACGCGCTATAGTGCCTCCATTCTCAAGGAAGTGCGCAGCTACGATTATTCCAAAACGCTCTTCCAGCGCGAGACCGAGGTGCTCAGCCAGCTCGACATTGACCCGGAAATCTTCGGCTACATCCAGTACGGCATGTACGGCGTGCTCTACGATGCGGCAAGCACGCTCAAGGAGCAGTGGCTCGACAGCAGCATCGTTGCCGCCGCCAAAACCGGAACGGCGCAGCGCGGCGAAGGACTTGTGAACAACGCCATGTTCATTCTCTACGCCCCCTACGGCGACAACCCGGAAATCGCCATCGCCATCGCCGTGGAAAAGGGCGGCGCGGGCGCCACGCTCTCTCCGGTCGCGCGAAAGATCGTGGATTATTACTTCACGTTCCAATCCAACGCCAATACCGTGGAAAATGCGTATTCTCTGCTGAAATAATCCGAATTTTTCGTTGCAAAGCGCGCTTTTTGCGGTTATAATTTAAGAGGTAACATTTGCCCATATCATCAGAAATATACGGAGGTGCCAAAGCATGAATATTGCTCTTCTCGCCCATGACGGCAAAAAGGAGCTTATGGTCCAGTTCTGTATTGCCTACTGCGGCATTCTCTCCGGTCACGACATCTGCGCCACGAACACCACGGGCAAGCTCGTCTCGGAGGCAACGGGGCTGCCGGTCACGCTGTATCTTCCCTGCACGCAGGGCGGCGCGCAGCAGATCGGCGCGCGCATTGCCTACAACGAGATCGACCTTGTGCTCTTCTTCTGCGACCCCAAAGCCAACACGAAGGATGTGGACGCCATCGCCCGGCTGTGCGACCAGCACAGCATCCCCTTCGCTTCCAACGTTGCCACCGCCGAAGTGCTCGTGCAGGGTCTCCGCCGGGGCGATCTGGACTGGCGCGATATCGTCAACCCGAAGAAAAAATAATAACCCCCACAACTTTTCCGAGGAATGGATAGCCGGCAGCGGCCAGCTATCCATTCTCTATTCAAAGGAGGATTCCCCCTATGGCTCAGATCCGACCGCACACGCTCTCCGGCTTCATGGAGCTTCTGCCGGAGGACCAGAAGAAAATGCAGCGCGTCATGGCAACGCTGCGCGAGAGCTACGCTCTCTACGGCTTCACGCCGCTCGATACGCCCATTATCGAGAGCGCCGATGTGCTCCTCGCCAAGGGCGGCGGCGAGACCGAAAAACAGATTTACCGCTTCTCGAAGGGCGACAGCGATCTCGCCCTCCGCTTTGATCTCACCGTGCCGCTCGCGAAGTATGTGGCGCTCCACGCCAACGAGCTGACGTTCCCCTTCCGCCGCTACCAGATCGGCAAGGTCTACCGAGGCGAGCGCGCGCAGCGCGGCCGCTTCCGCGAGTTTTATCAGGCGGATATCGACATCATTGGCGACGGTAAGCTCGACATCATGAACGAGGCCGAGATCCCCGCCGTCATTTATCGCACGTTCAACGCCCTCGGTCTCAAAAACTTCCGCATCCGCGTCAACAACCGCAAGGTTTTGAACGGCTTTTTCGCCCTGCTCGGGCTGACGGAGAAATCCGGCGACGTGATGCGTACCATCGATAAGCTCGACAAGATCGGCCCCGAGAAAGTCCGCGCCGTGCTTGTGGAGGAGTTTGCCGTCGAGCCGGAGACCGCCGACAAAGTTCTCGAGTTCATTTCCGTCCCCGGGACGAGTGCGGATAAGCTTGCCTTCCTGCGCCGGTACGAGGGGCAGAACGAGACGTTCGATCTCGGTCTGCACGAGCTCGCCACCGTGGTGGAGTACGTCGGCTCGTTCGGCGTTCCGGCAGAGAACTTTGAGATCGACCTCACGATCGCCCGCGGTCTGGACTACTACACCGGCACCGTGTACGAAACCGTGATGACCGACCACCCGGAAATTGGCTCGGTCTGCTCCGGCGGACGGTACGACAACCTCGCCGGGTACTACACCGACCGCACGCTCCCCGGCGTCGGCATTTCCATCGGCGTAACGCGCCTTTTCTATGTGCTGCAGGAGCAGGACATGCTCTCCAAAGATATCCTC
>CAVIVK010000292.1:0-6882 GCA_963645975.1 Bifidobacteriaceae bacterium
CGAATGGACACACCCGCCGCTCGGCAAGATTCTCATCATGCTCGGCGTTATGATTTTCGGTATGAAGCCGTTCGGATGGCGCGTCATTCCGGCGCTCTTTGGTGCGGCGATGCTGCCGGTGTTCTTTACGCTGGCCAAGCGTCTGTTTCGCCGGAGAGACCTGGCATTCCTCGCAGCGGCACTTCTTGCATTGGACACGATGCACTATACACAGACGCGCATTGCTACGGTGGACGTTTTCATCCTCTTCTTTATCCTTCTCATGGTGCTGTTCATGACGGATTATATCCAGGCAGATTACATGAAAGCGCCGCTCAAAAAGCTCTTTGTCCCGCTCGGCGCATGCGGCGTGTGCTTCGGTCTCGGCGTGGCGTCCAAATGGACAGGACTGTATGCCGGTGCCGGACTTGCCGTGATGTTCTTCGCACACATGATCCGCATCGGCATTTCCTGCAGGAAGGACGTTTCCGCACGAAAGGAATTCTGGCGCAGGACCTGGGCGACGGTTGCTTTCTGCTGCGTATTCTTCCTCGCCATCCCAGCGCTCATCTATTATCTCTCGTATATCCCGTTTTTCCGGTATGAAGCGACGAAGCCGAACGGCGTCGGCAGCATCGCTCTCCTATTGCAGCAGCAGGAGTCCATGTATCGGTACCACCACGATCTGACTGCCACCCACACCTGCCAGTCAGCATGGTATGAATGGCCTTTCACGTCCCGTTCCGTATGGTTTTACTTCCGCTCGCTTGGCGAAAACCGCGTTTCCAGCATCTCCTCGACCGGCAGTCCGGCGGTATGGTGGGTCTCCGCCGTCGGATCCATCCTGCTTGCGGTGGAAGCGGCGTTCCGGCGCACGAAGAAAGAATCTGCACATTGGAAGCAGGCGGGGTATATCCTCCTCATCGCAATTGCGGCAAACTATCTGCCGTGGACGCTTGTGCCGCGCTGCACATTCCAATACCACTTCTTCACAACATTCCCGTTTGTCGTTCTGGCCGCCATCCTCTTTTTGCAGCATTTGGAAGAGAGCGGAGAACTATCCGAAAAAGTCAAGTGGATATGGCTCGGCATTGCTGCCGCGTACTTTGTGCTTATGTATCCGGCAGCCTCGGGGCTTCCGATACCGCGGCTTTATGCGCAGTTCCTGGAGTATGCGCTTCCGTGCGGCCAGCTCTTTTTCGGCGCGGTATAATAAATAAAGCATTAACGGCAGCTATCACCAATGGGATAGCTGCCGTCTTTTCGTAAGGAAGAATTAAAAAATTCTCCGGCTGGACTCGGAACAGAAATTGTCGGTGCTATAGAGCAAGAGTACACGGTCAATGTTATTTTCCGCGATATACTCCTTGACGGATCCGGTATAATACCGGAGATCGATCAGATGGATCTCGGAAAAGGCATCCGTCAGAAACGGCACAAGCGAGTCTGCGTAGGAATCACGCAGGATGAGCAGGGAAGGGGCATCTACCGTCCCGGTGTCAACAACGGCGCGGGGGATGTTGCCGCCAAGGAAAAACGTATATTTGTCCTTGATGGCGAGCTTGTCGTAATTGTAAAGCGGAAGCGTCTGTTCCGTTCCGTTCGTTTCATAGCGGATGACGGACGCACCCTCGGGTGCGGTGATCAGCGTTTCCATCTCGTCCGGGGCGACCCAGAAAAAGCCGGAGGAAGAATAGAGCGTTCCCTGGAAGCTATCAGAGATAATTTCCGGCGAGAGCGCGACTTTTTCAATTTCCGGCACCCCCCATGAGGCGCGCAGGACGTTGGCGGCATAGTACGCGCCGAGAGACGTCCAATGGTGATCGGTGCGGTAGAAAATGTATTCGCTGCTGTGCGCCGTGAGAGCGGAGGAGAGGTCGACTGTTTCAAGCGCCGTCTGTGCGTAGGCGCTATTTATCACCGCTTGCTGATCGTCGTTCGGCGCACCGTCCGGTAGGAGATCGGCATAAAGTTGCGCCGATGTGGGGATCAGCGCGAGCGATACCGGGACGCTGCTATCGGAGAGAGAATCCGCCGCCTGTACGGCAGCCGAAAGCGTGTCCGGCTCCGGCGCGGTGAAGGGCTCGATCAACCGCTCGTCGCCGCAGAGAAATACGCCGTTGTTCTGCTTTTTTCCCTGCGCCAGCTCCGCACCCGCTTTCGTTTCAATCCAAACATCGCGACCGGCAAACTGATCGCTGCAATAGGATTCAAAGCGCGTAGCAAAGGCACCGGAAAAAAGGGAGGAGAAGGTGAACTTCGGCAGCGTTTGCAGCTGCCGGTTTTCCTTTTCGGAAAAATCCCTGTCCGGAAGGAGGAGATTCAGCAGAAAAAAAACGCCGATGAATGCGGAAAAGAGGAGAGTAATGATTCGGTTGGTTGTTTTGGACATCACAGAGCCTCCTTTCGTCAGAATCGGAAGTACAAAAACGGATTATACGTAGCGTCAACAAGATACGCCGTGGAAATAATAAGGCAGAGCGCCACAAGCACCGGCGTCAATATGCTGCGCACTTTTTGCGGGATGCGCGCAAAGAGCATTTTGGGGAGGGGCGTCGCCGCGATGGCGGCGATGAGAAGAATAACAGCGTAGCTGCGGGCGTAGAAAGCGTCAGCTGCCGTGGCTGCGACGCCGCTTGCGCCGAACATCGCGCCCCAGTAGCGCATAACCTCGCCGACGGAATTGAGCTGGAAGAGCATCCAGCCCACGATGGCGACGAGCAACGCGTAGATATGCGCCAATACCGGCACTTTTTCCAGCTTTTTGAGAAGGAAAACTTTTTCCAGTATAAGAAAAACCGCGTAATAAAGTCCCCAGAGAAGGAACGTCCAGTTCGCACCGTGCCAAAGTCCCGTAAGCGCCCAGACGATGAGAATATTCAAAATCTGGCGGGACAGACCTCGGCGGTTGCCGCCGAGGGGGATATACAGATAATCGCGGAACCATGTACCGAGTGACATATGCCAGCGCCGCCAGAATTCCGTGACGCTTTTCGATATGTATGGATAGTTGAAGTTTTCGAGAAACTCGAAGCCAAGCATCCGCCCAAGGCCGATGGCCATATCCGAATAGCCGGAAAAATCAAAATAGAGCTGAAGGGAAAAGGCGAGAGCGCCAAGCCACGCTCCGGCAAAGCTCAGTTCCGGCACCGTGGCATAGACATCCCAGAGTGCGCCGATGTTGTTGGCAATCAGCACTTTTTTTCCGAGACCGACCACAAAGCGCTGCACGCCGGAGGAAAACTGCTCAGAGCTGAGCCGCCGCGCGCCGAGCTGGGAGGCAATGTCCTTATACCGTACAATCGGCCCGGCAATGAGCTGCGGGAACAGCGCCACAAACGTGCCGAAGCGGATGAAGTTTTTCTGTTCCTCGGTGTCGCCGCGGTAGACGTCGATCGGGTAGGACATCGTCTGGAACGTGTAGAATGAAATGCCGATCGGCAGCGTGAGCCCGAGCGTGGGGATGTTTACGCCGGGAATGCGGCTGAGTGTTGCCGCCAAAAGGTCAAAATATTTGAAGAAAACGAGAAGCGCAAGATTGACAACGGTATTGACGGTCAAAACGGCGCGCGCTTTTTTATTATCAGACAGCCGATAGCGGGCGATGAGAAGTCCGGCGGCATAGTTCAGCGCGATGGAAAAGACCATCAGCAGAATGTACACCGGCTCGCCCCAGCCGTAAAACACGAGGTTTACGATAAAAAGCCAGAGATTCCGAAACCGTGTCGGTACAAGATAATATACCGCCAGCACAACCGGCAGATAAACAAACAGGAAGAGGATACTTGAAAAGACCATATAGTTCTTCGACTCCGTCTGAGAGTGTTTTTATTTTTCGCCCTTTTCCGGGGAGAACTTTCCAAGAGGATTTGCCTGTGCCGCGATGCGGAGTTCGGAATTGTCCACATGGGTGTAAATCTGCGTAGTATTCAGATTCTCGTGGCCAAGGAGCTCCTGCAACGTCCGCACGTCCACGCCGTTGGAGAGCATCAGCGTTGCGGCCGTGTGGCGTAGCTTGTGCGCGGAGTACTTTTCGGCGTCCAGACCGGCGCGCAGCAGCGATTTTTTCACCATCGCGTGCAGCGCCTCGCGAGTAATACGCGTGCGGCGGCTGGAAAGGAAGAGGGCGTTCCGGTCGATAGCGGCGATGTCCCGGCGGACAATGAGATAATCGTTGATTGCCTGCGCCGTGGCGTCGTTGAGATAGACGACACGCTCCTTATTGCCCTTGCCGAGGACGCGAATATGGTCGCTTCGGATATCCGAGAGATTCATCCCGGCAATTTCCGATATGCGAAGTCCACAGTTGAGGAATATCGTTAAAATGCAGTAATCGCGCTCCTTATGCATACCGTCTACGCTGTTAAGTAAGCGCTCGCTCTCTTCCAGCGTCAGATAGCGGGGAAGAGAACGCTTGGAACGCGGAGAGTCCAGATCCTGGAGCGGATTTTCATCCAGAAGCTTGGCTTTCGTCGTGAGATACTTATAAAAGCCGCGGATGCTGGACACCTTTCGTGCGCGAGATGCGGCATTCAGACCGAATTCTTCGCTGCGGGCGCGCGTAAATTTGGCTTTGTCGCGGGAGAGAAACGCCAGATAGTCATAAACCTCCGCAAGCGTAACACGGGAGACGAATTCGAGATCGACGTCAAGGATCGAAATCTCAGAGAACTCCGTTGCTCGTGGGACAAGACCACGCTCGATCTTTAAAAAGCGAAAGAAGTTACGCAGATCAAGAAAATACTCGTCGACTGTGGCGCGCGAATGACCCTTGATCGTTTCGTGATAGGTTAAATAGTCCCGCAGAATGGGAGGCGCTTCATAGCGGTAGTCCATAGATGATTCCTCACAGCAGAAAACCGGTGGATGGGGAATATGATTCCGACTATACAAAAAATTAAACAAAATAAAGATTTTGTTTAATTTAGGGGAGCGGTTTTAAATGAATATGGCGGTAACGGCGTCGCGGACGTTTTTTGCCGGCAAAAGCTTCATGCGCTTTGGAAGCTTGATATCGTCCTTGCAATGCGCGGGAATGACGCACCGCTTGAAACCGAGCCGCGCGATCTCCTGCAAACGCTGATTGATCGACGGGACGGATCGAATCTCGCCTGTAAGTCCGACTTCGCCAATCGCCGCAAGATCTTCCCCAATGGGCTTGTCCCGCAGGCTTGAAGCGATTGCAAGCGCAATAGCAAGGTCTGCCGCTGGCTCGTCCAGCTCGAGACCGCCGACAACGTTTACATAGGCGTCACACCCGGCGACGTGCACGCCGCCGCGCTTTTCGAGGACAGCAAGCAAAAGCATCAGGCGGTTGAAGTCCACACCGTTGGCTGTGCGGCGTGCCTGATTTGCGTTGCTCGGCGAAAGCAGCGCCTGAACCTCGGCAAGGATTGGGCGTGACCCCTGCATCACGCAGGAAACGCATGTGCCGGGCGCATTGATCGGCCGGCCGGACAGCATAACTTCGGACGGGTTCGGAACTTCGCGCAGCCCGGTGTCGCACATTTCAAAGACACCGATCTCATTCGTAGAACCGAAACGGTTTTTGGCCGCGCGCAGAATGCGGTAATTCAGCGAGCGGTCGCCTTCAAAGTACAGCACACAATCCACCATGTGCTCCAAAACCTTCGGACCGGCGATGGCACCTTCTTTATTCACGTGGCCGATGACAAACGCGGTGATGTTCATCGTTTTAGCAAGCTGCATCACAGCCATCGTGCAGTCCTTCACCTGGCCAATGCTGCCGGGCGCTGAAGCAATGTCATTGTTGTACATCGTCTGTACCGAGTCAATAATCAAAATATCCGGCTGCAAATCCTCCACACTCTGCGTAACGGCATTGATGTCCGTTTCTGCGAGAACATAAAGATCATCGCTTGATACGCCAAGGCGCTGTGAGCGCATTTTCAGCTGGCGCTGGCTTTCTTCACCGGTCACATATAGAATCTTTGCGTCTGGAATATTGCCGCAAATTTGCAGCAGCAGCGTAGATTTGCCGATACCTGGCGCACCGCCAACAAGTACCAGCGAGCCGCGCACAGCGCCGCCGCCGAGAACGCGATCCATCTCCGCCATGCCGGTGGAAAAACGGATTTCTTCCTCATCGTCGAGCTGTGAAACCGGCTTGGGAATGCTCCTGCGCGTACCGGCAATCTTCACAGCGGCGCTTTTTGCCGCAGCGTTGCCGGACGGCGCAGGCGGAGCTTCCACGATCGTGTTCCACGCGCCGCACGCCGGGCAGCGCCCAAACCATTTCCCGGTTTCGTTGCCGCATTCCGTGCAGAAAAACACACTTTTGGCTTTCATAAAACGCCTTTCTCTGTATACTGAAGATAGCACGCCGTCAGAACGGCCGCGATTTTTTTCTGGTAATCTGCGCTTTGCAAAAGCGAAAGCTCCTGCGAGTTTGAAAGAAAACCGCACTCGACCAACACAGCGGTACAGCGCACATGGGATAGAATATAGATGTCCTTCCCTGCCGGCACCGGCACACGCCGGTTTTCCGGCAGGAGTGCCGCCGTAAGTTCCGATTGCAGGATCTCGGCAAAAGCATGGCTGGAGTCATTTTGTGCATACAGTACCTGGGAACCATGCGGTCCGGCGGACGGATAGATATTCTGATGAATGCTCAGAAATACGGGGTCGTCTATGCTTTCGGCGAGCTCAACCCGCCGCCTGGTATCCCATTTCTTCATGGCGGCTATGGTTTTAGCCTCCGGCGGATAAGCAAGCTCCTCGGTTTCTCTGGTCATAACGGTTTCGATCCCGAAAAACGTGCAAAAATCCCGAACACGAAGCGCCACTGAGAGATTCAAGGAGCTTTCCACCGTTCCATCCGGCGCTACAGCGCCGCCGTCTGCACCACCGTGGCCGGGGTCTATGATCAGCACAGGCAGGCGC